>JBOGLY010000028.1:0-11902 GCA_050746425.1 Acidobacteriaceae bacterium | reverse complement strand
GTCCGGCCCCAATGGAGGACCGCAGATCTCGCTGTTGCTGCCCACCGTAATGTCATGGAATGCCGCCGGCTTTTGCTGCGCCAGCGGATAGAACGTGGTATTCGCCTGGCCTTGCCGCCCATACCTCTGGTCGATCAACGCCATGATTCCAGCCATCGCTGGAGCGGATGCCGAGGTCCCGCCCACCAGTTCCACTCCTGCATTGTCACCCGATCCTTGCGCACACGCTCCTTCATAGCTGCAGATCGCGTAAGCGCTCAGGTTCGCGCCGTTCGATGCGTAAAGCGAAAGATCGGGCAGGTCGCGCACGTTGTCCGCGGGCACGCCGGGGCCGGTCTGCCAGTCCGGTTTGGCATAACCTCCGCTGCAGTCGCCTGTGGTGGCATCGTCCGTACTGCAATTGCTTGCGCCTCCGCCGCCTGCGTCGTATTCACCGCGCGCGATGCTGTTCGGGATCACGTTCAGTCCAAAAGGATCGTCCCATGCCTGTTCCGGCAGCGGCGCCTTCAACGATCCAAGGTTGGCATCGTTGGTCGCGTTCCACAGCGTCGTCATGCTGGCGCCGCCGCTCGCGTAGTCGGAGTAGTAAAAGTCCGTTCCTCCAATCGCCACGTCCCACGGGGTGGAAGCGAGGCCGTTCACGCTCAGGGGCCCATGGTTGCATTCTGGTCCGCTGTCTCCAGTCGCGACAAACACAGTCTGTCCCTGCGCTGCGGCCTGTTCCCATAGCGCGGCCCAGAACTGATTTCCGGCAACTCCGAGAGACGCCTCGCAGGAGCCGAAGCTCACCGACAGCACCGAGGCCTCGTTGTCTTCCACCGCGCGCAGTGCTGCCAGCTCGACCGGGTCCACGAGGTCGCTGCCGTTCGAGATGTAAAGATCAACTGTCGCCTTCGGCGCGACGGCCCCGCTCAATTCCACGTCCAGATAGGCTTCCGCATCCGCCCCGCTCACATCGCCCGGATCGTCTCCGTCGATGACCACCTGCGGCGTCGTGCCGGCAACTCCAAACAGGCTCTGATAGTCCTCGACCAGGCTCAGGTCGATGTTCGATTCGTTGATAATTCCGATCGTTTCCCCTGCGCCGTTCGTTCCCGCCTGATACAGCGGCGCCAGGTCGTATTGCGTGGCAAAATCCTCCGGCGTCACCGTGTAGGCGTAGGGGTTCGCGGTACCGTATGGATTTGGAATCGTCCACTGCGGGGTCGCCTTCCCGGTACTTCGCGAATAGAACGCCGTCCCCGCCACTTTCACGTAAGGCTTGGCGCGAAAATCGTTCATCGGCGAAATGCCGCGCACCAGCGATGCCAGGGCCGCGGGAATCTCCACCTCGCTCGAATTCGCGTAATGCGATTCGCCCGCAACGCTATATCGGTGGATCGTCGTGTGGAAGGCTTCGCGCAATTGTCCGGCGGTCCCGGAAAACTCGATGAACTGCCGGCTTTCCGAAGTCTTCACCACCTGAAACCCCTGTGAGCGAAGCCATCCCGTTACCGCTTGCATGTCTGAATCGGCGGGACCGAACTGCGCGCCAAATTCCGCCGGAGTAAGCCACTTGTGGTAGCTGGCCGAGCCGCGCGTCTGGACGTTCTCCAGGAATTGCCGCAGCGCGGCCTCGCGCTCCGGCGGGCGGTTCAGTATCAGGACCAGTCGCTCTGCCGCGAAGGAATCCGATACCGCGCCCAAGTCGGTCCCGGTCCGCGCCAGCAGGTTCACCGTTCCATGCAGCGTTACCAGCTTTGTTTTGTCGATTGGCCCGGTAATTAGCGATCTTGCCTGGACTTGGGCCATGGCGGGAAGCGAAATCAGGAATCCCAGAACCAGAAACGTGACCAGAAACAGAAATTTCCGTTTCATCGTAGCTGCCCCGCGCGTGCTCTAACGCATTTTTAGGGTTGTCACAGGAAATGAACGTCATTCTGAAGGAGGTTGCAGCGGCGACCGACCGAGGAATCTCTGTATTTCTACAGAAGAATCGACTGCGCAGATCCGTCGCTGCTTTCAGAATGACAGCCAGCTTTTATGCAGGCCCACTGTAAACTCTGAAACTACTTTATCGTCGAAAGGAGAATAGCATGTCGATGCGAATGACTTATAAGAAATTCGCGCAACGCACCGCGACTTCTTAGGATCATAGATTTTTCGCTATGGAACAATGTCAACGGTGCCGCGCGCAGTTACCCCATCGCCGATAAAGCCCACGGCTCGGCCAACGAAGGCGAGGGATAGCGAGAAGGTCGGCGACTTTCATTATCTTGTGATAGAAAAGGGGTGATGATTCTTATGCGGAAATTCACACATACTTTAACCATTGCGCTGGCGATCGTCTCATTGGCGGGCATCACCCTTGTGGGCGGTCTGCAAAACGCCACGGCAGAAAATAACGGTCTCGAGCGCACCCCTGTCCTTGGCTGGAGCAGTTGGAGCTTTCTGCGCAAGGGTCCCACAGCGGCCAACATCGAAGCTCAAGCGCGCGCGCTCAAGAGTTCAGGCCTTCAGGAAATGGGTTACAAATACGTAAACCTCGACGACTTCTGGTATCAGTGCCCGGGCAGTCAGGGCCCTGACGTGGACCCTTATGGTCACTGGGTCACAGACCCGTCGAAATTCCCGCCTCAGGGAAATACCAATGGCATCAAGGTAGTCGCCGACTACATCCACAGTCTGGGAATGAAGTTTGGAATCTATGTCACGCCCGGTATTTCCCGGCAGGCCGTAAGCAAGAACACGCGAATTAAAGGCACGCACTACACGGCTGCCCAGATCGCGGAACCGTCGATAGCGGAGAACAACTACAACTGCAAAGGAATGGTCCGCATAAACTTCAACAAGCCTGGAGCACAAGAGTACATCAATTCATGGGTAGACATGCTCGCGGCATGGGGCGTCGATTACATCAAAATCGACGGGATGACAAACACCAACGCACCTGACGTGAAGGCATGGTCGAAAGCAATACGCCAAAGCGGCAGGCCGATGATCCTCGACGTTACACAGGGGAGCTATACGCGCGCCCTCGCGCCGACATTGATGAAGTACGCAAACCAATGGGAGTTCGCGCCCGACATCGAATGCTACAACTGCGAGAAGGGCGACAGCAGCTACCCGCTGACAAGCTGGAAAGACGTCTCGAACCGCTTCAACTACGTGGCCACGTGGCAGCCTTACGCCGGTCCGGGTGGCTTCAACGACTATGACTCAATCGAGGTAGGGAACGGCACGAACGACGGACTTACCACAGTCGAACGTCAGGCCCAGTTGAGCCTCTGGGCGCTCGGATCGTCGCCTCTAATTCTCGGCGTCGATCTTACGCACCTCGACCCACAGGACGTCCAGTACCTGAAGAACGCCGCGGTTCTCGCCGTTGACCAGGATTCGATCGCGGCCAAGCGGGTAGTCAACAGCGGCACCCAGCAGGTGTTCGCAAAGAAGGAAGCGAACGGAGATGTAATCGTTGGTTTGTTCAACATCGGTAGCAACGAGCAGAGATTCTCCATCGGAGGGTCCGCCCTCGGCCTTCCTCAAAGTCAACGCGGCTATTCTCTCGAAAACCTGTGGACAGGCACGACGAAGAAAACAGGCGCATCCATTAGCGCCACTGTTCCATCCCACGGGGTCGCCCTGTACCGCGTCAAGGCACTTTGATATCTGTCGATCAGCGGCACAAATCCTCTGCGGTGTCCTGCTGGAAGGGCTGAACCATCGCAACGACGCTCTGGAAAGCTCGCCGGAAAAGCACTGTCCTAAAATTAGGACAGGCACAGTGGTGTCTCAGGTTCTTCGAGTGTCCCGAATGGAGAGCAAAACGGAAATGTATTGCCGCACTCTAGTCAGCAGCGCCGCGGCAGCCTTCGAATGGAATTCTGCGTGGCGGCCCTCCCAGTCCATGCTCTTCAACTGATCGACCAGAATGGCTCCTTCGACGTGTCCTACCGTGACTGGCAGCGCGAATGGATATGGCTTGCGCTTGCTCGTTAGCGGACATACCACCGCCAGTCCGCTGGCACGGTTGTAACGTATGTCAGTAAGCACCAGCGCCGGTCTCCGCTTCGCCCGCTCTCGGCCCACTTGTGGATCGAAATCCAAAACGACGATGTCGCCGGCATCCGGGACATACGACCTCACCATTCGACAATCTCCTTTCCAACTTCCGCCCCGGTCGAGATTTCTCCATAACGATTCTCGGGAGTGATCTGCGATACCAACTGCGCGAGAGCCGGAACCTTTCTCAGTCGGTGGAGATGGACAGCGCCTTCCGCGGCGACTTCGATTTCCAGAGAGTCGCCCGCCCGCAGCTTGGCCTCCTCGGCGATAGGCTTGGGGATCCGCACGGCGAGGCTATTGCCCCACTTCAACATATGGGCCCGCATAAACTGTGTCCCTCCTGGCGGCGAGATGCCGTCTACATGTAGATACATTGTATAACGGGTGGACGTGTCAGCGCGGTGCTCTTCGTCGCTAGAGCAGTTGCGCGGTAGGTATATCCCGCGGGATGAGACGTTCGCGCAGCTTTTCCACAAGAAAAGCTGCACTTCGTCGGTCAAGGCCGGGTACAGTAACCGTGAAACGGTTCTAAGCTGCGCCTATAGATCGCGGCGTGAGAAGAGAAACTGGGCAAGCAGGACGGCGAACACGGCGTAGAGAGCGGCATAGATCACCATGGCATTGCTCGGCGCCAGCGTGCCGCTGAATGGAGTAATGCCCGCGGCGCCCAGCAATGGCGGCTGGAATTTGAAGGCCGCGCGGCGCCAGAGCGCGTCGCTGGGCATGATGAGGCTCGAGAGAATTCCCAACTCGACGCAGGCATTCACATGCCGCAGCGACCCAAACTGTTCGATCCATCCGCCGACAAACGCCAGGCCATAAAGTCCAAGCGAAACGGCGCCGCTGGTGAGGGATGAAAAGCAGGCGCTCGCAGCCATGGTAATCCCAAGCAGCACCAATGCCTGCAGGCAGATCAGGCAGACAACGGCGATGCCGTGCGGAGGACGATAGCCGCTCTCAGCCCATGCAATCGCGATTACCCCGCCCTCGACCAGCAGCACATAGAGCGTAAGCATTGCAGCAAAACCCGCCCATTTGCCGAGCACAATCGACCAGCGCTCGACCGGTTTTGTGGCAATGGCGTGAATGGTGCCCGAGGCGATCTCCCCCGAAAGCGTGTCGCAGGAAGTGAGCACCGCCATCAGCGACGTAATCATGCTTCCCGCATAGAGCACCATCATGGTCATCATCACGATGCCTTCGCGAAAATCGACGATGGAAGCATGCGGCCCTCTGTGCTTCAGCACGAAATGAAGGGCCGTCCAGAAGAAGGCCAGAAACGCAATGCCCGCCAGCACCGCGATCCAAAGAATTCTGCGCCGGGCAGCTTCGCGAAAGGTGACTCGCGTCAACAGCAGAATCGTATGCAGCGCGCCGGGTGCGCGAGCAAGACCGCGGGCCGGCTGTGCGCTAGTCGCCCGCCCGACTGCCGACTCATCGTTTGCCGTCGCATTGGCCGCGCCTGCGGCCACACCCACGTCGATTGCGTTCTCGTTCATTGGCCAGGCTCCGGCCCCATCATCTGCAAAAACAGGTCCTCCAAACTCACGCGCTGCGGGACCACCGAGAAAACCTCCGCGCCGCTCTCGACCAAACAGCGAACCACCTCCGGGAGACTGTCCGCCGTTGCCACGCGCAGCCGCAGGCGTTCGCCGTCCAGGTGCGCGTCCTGTGTGAACGCTTTGAGCCGCTCCATCGCGGCGCAGCTAACTCGCGCGGCCTTGATTTCGACCTCCGTCTGCGCGGACTGCCAGGCGTCCATTTCGTATTTGCCGACGATGGTGCCGTCTCGAATGAAGGCCACGCGGTCGCAGCTCTGCTCCACTTCGCCGAGCAGGTGCGAATTAAGAAAGACGGTCGTGCCGCGACTGCACTGTTCCGCGATCACGTCGCGCACCAGTTTGCGCCCGGCTGGATCGAGGCCGGAAGTCGGTTCATCGAGAAAGAGGATTTCCGGGTCGTTGACGATCGCCTGCGCCAGGCCTACGCGCTGCATCATTCCTTTGGAAAAGCTACGAATGGGTTTGTTGTGCTGCGCGCCCAGCCCGACTCGTTCGAGCAGCCGCGGAACTTTGTGCCGGAGAGTGTCTTCCGCCAGGCCGCAGAGCCTGCCATGAAACAGGATCAGCTCCGAAGCAGAGAGCCAATCGTAGAAGCGGAAGTGCTCGGGAAGAAAGCCAATGCGTGCCCGCACTGCGCGCGTGCCCACTGGTTTACCCAGCAATAGAGCGCTGCCGCCGGTCGGCTTTACCAGGCCAAGCAGCATCTTGATCGATGTGCTTTTACCCGCTCCGTTCGGGCCCAAAAACCCAAAGGCTTCTCCGCGACCGACCTGAATCGTCAGATCGCGCACGGCGGCTCGGGTTCCGTAGCTCTTTCGAAGCCGGGATGTATCGATGGTCAGAGTCGCCATGGTCCTTGCGGGAAATCTCCTCGCTACTGCAATTGTGACGCCAGGTTGATCGCGGTCGCGTCGTCGCCGGTTCCGTTCAATGCGTAGACGATTCCATTGTCCACCCACATGAGCGAGAAGTGGCCGGATTGTTTCTGATTTGCCGGCCGCAACAGCGCAGCCTCGTTTCCGTTGACATGCACCTGTTCGTACTTCGACTCGCCGCGGACTACCGGAAGCACCAGCGTCGAGGTCCAGTCGACAGTCTGGGTAAAGTTGGCGGCATCGTTGGCGCTCATCCCAAGGAACTGAAGCGCAACCTGGGCAATCTGGGCGGGGTCGATCTCCTCCGGAGCGGATACCACCGGGCTGGGCAGCTCCACCAGCGAAACGCAGGTGGCATCGGCATGATGAACGGATGTCTCAGCACTACTGTGTGGATGTCCGGCAACAACCGGACGCGCGATTCGAGACGCGATATCGCCGCAGTTGCCGTAAAACGCCATCACCCCGGCAGGCACGCGCACTGAGACAGTAGCGCCATCGACCGACTCAGGAATCCGCAGGTCGCTTCGTCCTGCCTCGTTCAGGATGGACTGAATGCGGTCGCGATTGATTTTCATCTGCATTGCGGCCCCGCTCTCCAGCAGCAGACCCGATGGTGTTTTGTCGGGCAGCAGCCGCACTGTAAACCCGGCGTCGTTCGATGCCATCGCCGCGTCCGCGATAAGTCGCGGTCTTTGCGGCTTCTGCGTCACCGTGACCTCATCGGAAAGAACCCGGCTGATCGCCTGATTGAGCAACTGATTGTTATCGATCCCGTTGTTCTTCATCGTGGCGGGGTCGATCTCCAGTACGGTGACGCGCTGGACGCGGAAGATCGCCAGCAGGTTCTCCGTCCATGCCCGAACTGGTGCTACCGTCAATACCAGAACCACCGCGGCAACGGCCAGAACTCCACTTGCCAGGGATAATTTCCGCAACCGTGTCCACCGGTTCCGCTCGCTTTCCATACGGTCCTCCCGCTTTTGCTGAAACGCGGCCCAGGCCATCGCTGTGTTCGCCATCTCGGCCGATTCCGGCAATCGATTGAGGACGTCGCCCACATGTGCCGCATGACCACGCAGAATCTCAAGTTCTTCCCGGCACGCAGCGCAGCCTTCGAGGTGCTGCTCGATAGCGGGGACTTGCCCGGCATCGAGCTGGCCATCGAGGTAAGCGCGTAGCATTCCCCGGTTCGCTTCTTCATGTTTCCGATTTGCTTCTCTATGTTTATGGTTCACTTCTTCGTGTTTCATTGCCCCTCCTTCGCCGCCTGCAATTGCTCTCTCTTCAGGCTTTGCCGCTGTTGCCGTTCGTAGAGCGCGGAGAACTCCGCCTCCGCCCGCGCCAGCCTTGTGCCGACGGAATTGAAGCTCATCTGCATCGCCTCCGCAATTTCCCGATAACTCAGACCGCTGTGGCGCAACAGCAATATCTGCGCTTTATCCACCTTCAGCTTCGCCAGTACGCCGCGTATTTCGGCGATGCGTTCCTGCCGCAACAGACCGGCGAGCGGACCCTCGGCATGGCCATCGGTCAAAACGAATACATTGCCTTCCAGTTCTTCTTCCACGCCGCGTCGCCGGTTGGCGCGAAGTGTATCGATCGCGGCGCGAGTTGCGGTACGAAACAACCATCCGCCAACCTGTCCGCTGGCTGCAACCCCCGGACCCTTGCGGTAGAGCCGGAAGAAAACTTCGGCGCAGACCTCTTCGGCCTCGGAGTCGCGCCGGAGCACTCGCCGGACGACCCGGACGATGCGCGGGTGATGCTCTCGAAAGATGCTTTCGAACTCCGCTTCTACCCAGCGATCGCTCATGCTCATTTGTTCTACACCTCTACAACGACAGCCGCGGTGAATTTGTGACAGGAAAATTATCGCCGTTGGAACGCAAGCATCGAGCCGGCGCGCCTGTAGTCGGGCAACGGCAGTTCGAGGCGACTGAAAAGTAGCGGAATCGGGATAGGGAATGCCGCTTGACGAAGCAGACTAGTCAGGCTCTGGGTAGCACTCCGTCGACCGCTGGGCAGCGTGCGCTCGTGACAAACGCGGTCGTCGCAGCCACAATCCGGCACTGGGAATTCGCTTTCAAAGGCCCATTTGTCCCTATCCGAAGTTCCCGGATTACGTCGGTGGGAACTGGAAATCTCCATCGACTCATCGATGCGTAGAGCATCAATTGGACGAAGTGTTAGTTCCCGCTGCAAGATATTTGGAATAGGTAAGAACGATCGGCAGAATGCCAGGGCAATTGCAATGGAGCCATTGGCCTCCTGAATCTTCTGAAAGTCGAGGGACACTTGCAGTCTTTATTCACGCAGTCCGTTCAAGCGCATCAGCCGGTCGGTTTCCCGGTATGCCTCTTCCACCCATTCCACGACGCGAGCGGGATCGGGAGAATATTCCAATTCGATGGAAATGGCTCCGTCAAAATGCATCTCCTTGATTGCCTGAAGATAGGGTGTGAACTTCACGATGCCCCTTCCCGGCGGCAGGTCGCCGTGGACCTTTCCGTCGCAGTCGCTGATGTGAACGTGGATCGCTTTGTCTTTCAACCGCATCAGGGAATCCGGGCCGCTGTCGGAGAGGACGAGGTGGCTGATGTCGATGTTGGTACGAACGCCGGGGTGGGCGCAATCCTCAATGAACCGCACCATTTCATCGACACTATTGAGCAAGCTCAAGCGAAAGGGCTCAAGCTCAAGCGCAATCTCCAGGTTCTTTCGCCCCGCGTAATCGCCAAGGATGCGGCAGGATTCAATTGCCCATTTCCATTGGTGCGCCGCAGGTATTACTTCACGCTGCCACAGATATTCTCCCAGGACAAGCACGATGTTCCTGGCGCCGAACTCGGCCCCGAGATCGACGAACCGCTTGCAGCGGGTCAAATGAAAATCTCGCACCGGTTCGTTGAAATCGATAAGCCCGATGGCAACGACGGGAAGCGACACAATGGGAATGTTTCCTTTTTCGCATGTGCCGGCGATGATGCGCTTTTCCTCCGGCGAAATGGTCATTGCCTCGGTGAAGATGTCCACGCAGTCGAAACCAATTCGCGCTATTTGTTGCAGACCGGTGGCGGTATCGACGCCAGCCTGCTGGAACGCGCTATTGATGATGCCGAGTTTCATAATTTATTTAGTGTGGGAGTTTCCAAAGATAATTTCACTCGGAGAGACCATCCGATGTTCCGCGGCGCTCAGTGCGGCGGCCTCTACCAGGGCGATGGTTTGCAGGTTGTCGCGGCCGCCGATGGCGGGCGTCTGGCCATTTTCCAAGGCAATCAGCAACTGGCCCATGGTCGCCGCAAAGGCATCAGGGAACCAGCTCTCGGTCGGATTGAAGTGCTGAAAGCCCGAATCGCCTTTGCGGGCGTAACGCATGGTCGAAGGTGTCGTGTAGGATTCCTTGCACCAGCCTATGTCTCCGATGGCGAGACCGTCGAGACCCTCAATGCGCCATTCGATACGGACATCACTGGGGCAGCCTTCTTTCGCTGGACCAGTCCAGACATCGTCGATCGCGACGCAACGGAGGTCGTTTTCATATTCGAGAATGGTCGTACAGATTCCATCCGTATGGGGAAATTCTGTACGCGGATCGGGACGCGCGCTGCAAAAAACGCGTTCGGGATTCCCAAACCAGTACCGCATACAATCCAGGTGGTGGATCGAAACCATCCTCAACGTCGCGGATCCGATCTCAACCTGCCACGGCTGCCAATGCGGAACACCTCGCATGTCGATAGTGGCAAAAACTGGAGCGCCGAAAGTCGAATCGTCGAGAAGCGTCTTGGCAATGAAAACAGATGGATCGTACCGCATGTTCTGGTTAACGGACAAATGTATGCCTGCCTGCTCGCAGCAGCGCACCGCCTCCACTGCGTCAGAGTAACTAAGAGCCAAAGGTTTCTGAGCTAAAATGCCTTTCACCGTACCACGCGCGCAGGCGCTTTGGATCAATTCAAGCTGATAGTGCGGGGGTACGGCGATATCCAGAACTTCGACGGTTGGATCGTCCAATAGGTCCTGGTAGCTTTCGCAGATCCGAGAAATCGCGTGTCGGGCCGCGACCCTGGCCGCTGCCTCTCTGCTTCTCGATGCAATGGCTACGGGATTGAATCCAGCACGGCGATAGCTTACGAGATGACAAGCGTCGACGATAAATCCGCTTCCCATGATTCCGATGCGGAAGTCTTTCTTGCGTGGAGTCGGCGGCATGTAGCGCAATTGCGTGTTCGCCATAGGTCGGTTGGAAAAAGTTGTCTCTCTTGTTCTCGATATTTATTCAGAAGTTATTGTAGCTTGATCGTGGATTCGTCAATCGGTCCGATGTTTTGCAAAATATTCAGTAGAAAGGTTGTGGCCGCATGGCCGAGGAAATAGTGGATGTCTTGATTATCGGTTCCGGTCATTCCGGAGGAATGGCGGCGAAGGTTCTAACTGAAAAAGGAATTTCATGTTTGATGCTGAACGCCGGTCCGGTGGTCGATTTTCAAAAAGATCGCGAGATGAAGCCCGCCTATGCACTGCCGTATCGGGGATTTCAGATGCCGGGCAGATTGCCGCATGTCTTCCAGGCGACGGAGTTCAACGCAAACACCTGGGTGGATGAGAAGGAAGTTCCTTATACGTTCGATCCGAAGCATCCTTATAACTGGGTAAGGGTCAGGCTCTTCGGCGGCCGGTCTTTGTTCTGGGGACGTTTTTCCTTTCGCCTGAGCGACTACGAGTTTAAGGCCAGGAACCTAGATGGTTTCGGCGATAACTGGCCAATCGATCTGGCCGAGCTGGCGCCGTATTACTCACGCGTCGAGGCAATCCTCCGGGTGCGCGGACACGCGGATGGGCTGCCTCAGTACCCGGACGGAAATTTCATTGTTGACGATACTCCCTGGTCCGGGTCCATGAGTCGTGTCGTCGCCGCGGGAAAGCGTCTCGGCGCTCCTGTCTGCAAGTCCCGGTCTGCCATGGGCGTGGATGGGTTAGCCAGCTCCATTAATTTGCTGTTGCCGGAGGCGTTTGCCACTGGAAAATTGACGGCAGTGCCGAATGTAGTGGTGCGCGAGTTGACTGTAGATAAGAACACCGGCGTGGTGGACGGAGCGAATTTTGTCGATCGGCACTCACGTCGTGAAATGTCGGTAAAGGCAAGAGTGGTGATATTGGCGGCTGGATGCCTGGAAAGTACCCGCCTGTTACTCAATTCCGGGTTGGCAAATTCCAGCGGCGTGCTTGGCCACTATTTGATTGATCAAGTCTATGGGCCGGGTATTGTAGCTTCCGTGCCGGAGGCGCGCGATGGTAAGGCCACGGAAGGTTTGATGGGGGGCACCGCACTTATCCCGCGCTTCAGAAATATCGATACCAAATCGAAAGACTTCATCCGCGGCTACGCGCTCTTGATGTTCAGCGATTCCGGAC
>JBOGLY010000027.1:0-12144 GCA_050746425.1 Acidobacteriaceae bacterium | reverse complement strand
TCGCCGTTGATCACGGATGCAGGGTTGGTGGTGACATTCGCCGTGAGAACGACCGGGGTTCCGTAGATCGCCGTTGATGGATTGACGGTGACGGTAGTAGCAGTCGCGACAGATATATTCGCGACACCATTTCCTGTCAGCTCCACATACTGCTGCGCTCCGGTTGCGTTCAATGAGTTGTCCGCGATCCATGCGTCTTCCGTAAGCAGTCCAGCGACAGTCGGCTGAAAGACGAAGCTGAGGTCGCATGTGGCACCGGCGACAAGATCGCCGACGGAACATTGCGCGGCATCTGGGCCCATCTGGAAATCGACGGGAACAGGGGGAGCAAAAAACTGCGCGATCACGAGCGGCTGATTGCCAATATTTGAGAGGGAATCGGTCTGCGCGGCGGTGGTTGCTCCCACGTTTTCCGAGCCAAAGTCGAGCGTCGGCGTATCGAGTGAAACGCGGCGAACGGTATCGTTTCCGGGATCGGAGATCAGGACCTGGCCAAGCGAATCGGCGGCCACTCCCGCTGGAGTATCAAGAGCGGCGGCATTGGCCGCGGCACCGTCTCCTGCATCGCCAATCTGGGCGGAGCCTGCAAGGGTCTCGATGATTCCGCTTTGTGAATAGACTTTGCGCACGCGAGCGTTGCCAGTGTCGGCTATATATAGGTTGTTGGCGGCATCGACCGCGACGCCGGTGGGAGCGTTTAATTCAGCATTGGTCGCGAGCGCTCCGTCTCCCGCGAATCCGGCGGTGGTATTGCCGGCCGCGGTCGAGATTGAATCTGTGATTGGATCGACAACACGCACGACATTGTTGCCGGTGTCGGTAATGTATAGGCGTCCCGTGGAATCGACGGCGACATCTTGCGGACTGCGCAGTTCGGCCAGCAGGGCCGCGCCGTCGTCGCCGGAAAAGCCAGCAGTACCGTTGCCGACCACGGTCGTGATGGTACCGGACAGCGCATCCATGCGGCGAATCACGTTATTTCCGGTGTCCGCGATGAAAAGATTTCCGGCTGCGTCCGCGGCAATTCCTGCGGGAGCGCGTAGGGTCGCGTTGATCGCGGCTCCATTGTCGCCTGAATATCCCGCGGCTCCAGTGCCAGCAACCGTGGTAATAATGCCGCTGGCGAGATTCACCTTGCGTATCAGATTCGCGCCGGTCTCCGCAATGTACAGGTTGCCTGCCGCGTCGAGCGCGACGGCACTCGGCTGATTGAGTTCGGCGTCCACAGCGGGCTGGCCGTTGGCTTGCACGGGCGAGAGCGATCCGCCGCCGGCGACAATGGTGGGCGCCGCGCCTTCGAGATTCTGCAACGCCCACACTACATTGCTGATCGGGTCGGCTACATAGACGTTGCCCGCTGGATCGACGACCATTCGTTGCGGTTGCGACAAGGGAATTCCGTTATAGATGTCGGTGTTGGAGAGGATTTCGCCTATGATCCCAGGGAGAACGATTGCCTGCGGTCCCAGGCCGATTCCATAGAGGCCGAGCGATACTGGTGTGCCATTGACCGTAACTAGCATTGCGCCGGTCCGCATGCCGGGATAGCCGGGAGTGAAGGTGACCGGGACTGTGCAAACCGAGCCGGATGAGTTCACGGTGACGCCGTCGACGGTGCAGACGCCGATCGCGCCAATGGAAAATTCCTGCGGCGCGGTCGATTGCGATCCGGATTGAATTTCAGCCGCCGCAATGGTTGGAATCGAAAGCGTGGCGGATTGATTGAGGCCGATAAAAATTGTGTGCGTGGCCGTGGGCGGCGCAGCGGCAATTGCGGTAGCAGGGAAGTTGAGTCCCTGGGAAACCAGACGCACGGAATTGTTGGCTGAGTCCGCGAAATAGAGATCGCCGTCGTGGTCGAGAGCGAGACCTCCGGGAAGATTAACCTCCGCGTTCGAGGCAAGATTGCCGTCTCCGGCGAGGCCGGCAGTGCCGTTACCGGCAAGGGTTGAAATGGTGCCCGTAGTGTCGACCTTGCGGATGCGGCTGTTGCTCCGATCGGAAAAATATATCTGCCCGGCCAAATCGAGGGCAATGCCGGTGGGAAAATTCAGGGTTGCCTGGCTTGCAGGCTTGTTGTCTCCGTTGTAACCGGCGGCAGATCCAGGAATGCCAGCCACAGTGGAGATCAGGCCGGAGGCGGCGCTCACTTTGCGGATCAGATTGTTGGCGGAGTCCGCAATGTACAGATTGCCTGCGGCGTCAATTGCAACGCCGGCGGGATTGTTCAGCTCCGCCGTAATGGCCACGATGCCGTCGCCGTTGTAGCCAGCCGTGCCAATGCCGGCTACGGTAGAGATTTTTCCGCTGACGGCAAAGACTTCGCGGATGCGATTGTTGCTTGCATCGGCGATATAAAGGTTGCCGGCGCTATTAAGAGCGAGCGCGGCGGGAGTGTCGAGTTCCGCCTGGGTCGCTGGGCCGTTGTCGCCGATGTTGCCTGGATCGAAAGGCGAGACCGAGGAAGTTCCGGCAACGGTCGCGATGATGCCGGTCTTCAAGTCGACGAAGCGAACAATGCGGTTGCCGGTATCGGCGATGTAAAGATTTCCGTGCGCATCGACCAGAACGGCCGCGGGTTGATCGAGCGCCGCGCTGACTGCCGGGCCGCCGTCGCCGCTGTAACCCTGTGAACCGTTACCGGCGACCGTCGTGATGATTCCGGTAGCGGCATCGACGCGTCGGATGCGATTGTTGGCAGTGTCGGCGATGTAGAGATTTCCGGCGCCATCGACTGAAGCGCCTTCCGGCTGGTTCAGAAGAGCGAGAGGCGCTGGACCGGAGTCGCCGGAGAATCCACTTGAGCCGAGCCGCGAACCTGTGACACGATTGACCTGCAACAGAACGGAAACGGGAGCGGCAGCAGCGTGTATTGGAAGCGGCAGCAACGCGGCGAAAATGGCGACGATGCAAAAAGCCGCGGATGCGATTCTGGCAGGAACTGAGTGAGACAAAACTGAGTCAAACATGGGGGAGAGCCTCGTGTGCTGAAATACAGAAGTAATTGGAATAGTTTGCACAGAGGTAACTGCCCGGACCACGCAGAACGGTAATGGTGTTCCAACGGAGGTTCCATATTGGAAAAGCTAGCGTGCAGGGTTCCAAGTTGGAACGAATTGGTGGTTGGCGGTACTTGATGGCTTTGGCTGAGGATTGAAGCCGGTTGTGGCAGGGACAATGGATGTTCCTGAGTGAAACGGAGTGGAGCGAAGGCGGGGTACTTCGGTCGCTTTGGCGACCTCAGGATGACAGATCTCATCCTGATTGATTCGGCCCGCTGCATTGAATCGTCGCATTCCACACTAGCCGCAAAAAACACGGCGATTATGGGCACCCATGTTCAACCTTTATAGGGCCGCGGCAATAATAGAAGGGCTCCACAAGGTTTAAGGGCCCGATTTGTTATGTCCGATAACATGTATTCTGTAACGTTGATTAAATAATCGGCAAGTAGCGCATTTGTAGTCTTTTCCATCCATAATTGCTAGTGTTAGTTGAATGTTTAGGAAGCCTCATATGCCACGTTTCCCTGCCGCAACTTCGTTGCTGATTAACGCGATTAACCACCGCGTGTTCCCAGGCGCTGCGTTCGGAGTTCTGCAAAACGGTGAGCGACTCGCGGCTGAATCGGTTGGCGGATTCACGTATGAGGCGGATGCGCCGCGCGTACGACCGGACACGATTTTCGACCTGGCCAGCGTCAGCAAAGCGATTGCGACCACTGCGATGGCAATGTTGCTTTGGGAACGTGGCCAACTGGATTTGGATCAACCCGTCGGCGAGCGCCTGCCAGAGTTTGTTGTTGCCGCCGCCGATGTAACCAAGAGAAAGAAAGTTACGGCGCGAATGCTGTTGACTCATTGCTCCGGGCTGCCGGCCTACGCTGCTCTCTACAAAACTTGCCGCACCGCATCCGAACTACTCGACGCTTGCATGAAGATGCCGCTCGAATCCAATCCCGAGAGCCACGCGGTATATTCCGACATTGGCTTTATCGTTGTCGGTCGATTGCTGGAGATTATTGCCGGAGAGACGCTGGACAGTTTTTGTCAGCGGGAAATATTTGGGCCTCTTGGAATGAATTCCACGATGTATCGCCCGCCCGATGAATTGCGCGGGCTCATTCCGCCGACTTCGAGTGCGAACAATTTTCGTCATCGCGCGTTGCAGGGCGAAGTCCACGACGGCAACTGCTGGAGGCTGGGAGGCGTGAGCGGACACGCGGGAGTTTTCTCTGACGTCGCGGATTTGTTGCGGCTCGCGGACTGTTTGTTGCGCGGCGGCAATGGATTGTTTCGCCCCGACACGATTTCAAAATTTACTGCTCGGCAGAATGTGCCGGCAGGTTCCGGGTGGGCGCTGGGATGGGACACGCCGACGCCGCCTTCGTCTGCTGGAAATTTTTTCAGCGCTCACTCTGTGGGTCATTTGGGCTACACGGGAACTTCCCTTTGGATCGATTTTGAAAAGGAGCTGGCTGTTGGGCTATTGACCAATCGAACATTTCCGGAAAGCGGCGGCGAGCGTGCCTCCGCGGAGATGAAAATTGTTCGTTCGCATTTTCACGATGCGTTGATGCGGGAACTTGGATGAGTTGTATTCGCGAATTCGTCCCCGGTTGCGCGGTGCGATTCGCTGCTGCGCTTGCGGGCCGCAAGGCGATACAATCGAGATACGTGAATCGTGTTCGAGGTGGTTTCGAAGGCTTATGGGAAATGGAATTAAAACGATAGAAATAGCAGTTACGCGCGCTGAAAGCAACGGGAAAGCTTCCCTCTCTCATTTAGAATCGTTGACGACGGAAAGTGCGAACCATGCTTCGGAAGGGTTCGACACCAAGTCCGCGCTTGAAATTGCGCGGATCATCAACCATGAGGACGCCAAGATCGCGGCGGCCATCAAGCGGTCTTTGCCGGAGATTGCCACGGTCATCGACAATGTTGCGCGTTGTTTGCGCGACGGAGGCCGGTTGATGTACGTGGGCGCGGGTTCGAGCGGTCGCATTGCCGCGCTGGATGCATCTGAAATTCCCCCAACGTATTCGACCGAGCCTCAGACGGTGCAGTACATCATGGCGGGCGGACCGAAGGCGCTGGCCTCCTCGATGGAAGCCAATGAGGATTCTCGCGAATTGGGGCAGCGCGATATTGCCCGCCGACGCCCGACGCGCAAAGACATTGTGATTGGGATTTCCGCCAGCGGGCGTACGCCGTATGTCGTCGCGGCGCTGGAATATGCGCGAGGTAGAGGGTCGAAGACCGCCGCGGTCACGTGCAATTACAATTCCGAGCTGACCGAGGTTGCCGATGTGACGATTGTGGCTGAGGTAGGCCCGGAAGTGGTGCTTGGTTCGACGCGCATGAAAGCGGGCTCGGCGCAGAAAATGATTTTGAATATGATCACGACCGGCGCGATGACGCGTCTGGGCTACGTGTACGAGAACCTGATGGTGAACGTACACATGAAGAACTCCAAACTGGTGGAGCGCGGACTGCGCATACTGAAACAGTCCTGCAATGTCGACCACGAGACAGCGGTCCGCACCATGAAGGCATCCGGAAAGAGCGTTCCCATTGCACTGGTGATGTTGAAGGCCGGCGTCGACAAGCAGGAAGCCGTGCGCAGGCTAGCGAAATCGGATGGAAACGTTCGCCGCGCGATTGAAGACACGACGCTGGAGTTGTAGTGTTTCAAGATCAGCCGACGCTGGCGATGCCCGTACCGCGATGAGTTAAAACCCACATGGATACGCGAGCATATGGATAAGTTTGTCATTCGCGGTGGAACGCCGCTTCGAGGAACGATTCGCATCAGTGGCGCCAAGAACTCGGCGCTTCCCTGCATGGCTGCCGCAATTCTTACAGAAGATGAAGTGACGCTGGAAAATATTCCAGACGTGCGCGACATTGAGACGGAGCGGAAGCTGCTGGTTTCAATGGGCGCGGAGGTCGAGCTGGGATACGGACGCGCGCACCATCGAACGCGCATACGCTGCGCGGCGTTGGACCCGGTGGCGAAATACGAAATTGTAAAAACCATGCGGGCCTCCTCGCTGGTGCTGGGTCCGCTGGTTGCGCGAACTGAGACCGCGCGCGTGGCAATGCCTGGCGGCTGCGCGATCGGAGGCCGTCCGATCGATCTGCATATCCAGGCGCTGCAGGCGATGGGCGCGGAGATCACACAGGAACACGGCTACCTGGAAGCGCGCGCGAAACGGCTGCACGGCGCGCATATTGTTTTTGAAAAAATTACCGTGACCGGCACGGAAGATCTGCTGATGGCGGCGGTGCTGGCGAACGGCGAGACGCGCATGGACAATTGCGCGCGGGAGCCGGAGGTTACGGACCTGGCAAAATTGCTGACCGCCATGGGAGCGCGGATTGAAGGCGCGGGCACCGCGACGATTCGCATTCAGGGCATGGAGAAATTGCATGGAGCCAAGCATCGCATTCATCCCGACCGCATCGAAGCAGGCACGTTTCTGGTTGCGGCAGCGATCACCGGCGGCGATCTAACACTGACAGGGTGCAATCCCCATCATCTTTTCTCCGTCATTGGGAAGCTGAGAGAAGTCGGCGTGGAGTGCGATGCGGACGCCGACACGATTCACGTGCGCGCGTCGGGCGCGCTGCGCGCCGCGGATATTTCGACAGAAGAGTATCCCGGCTTCCCTACCGACATGCAGGCGCAGTTTATGGCGCTGGTGACGCAGGCAGGGGGAACATCGCTGGTGAAGGAAAATATTTTTGAAAACCGATTTATGCATGTGCAGGAATTGGTGCGCATGGGCGCGAATATTCGCGTGGAGGGTCGCACAGCGGCGGTCACCGGCAAGACGCCGCTATCGGCGGCTGCCGTAATGGCGTCTGACCTGCGCGCTTCGGCTTCGCTGGTACTGGCGGCGCTGGTGGCGGAGGGCGAGACAATCATCGACCGCGTCTACCACATCGATCGGGGCTACGAGCGCATTGAAGAAAAGCTGCGTGGCGTAGGAGCAAAAATTCGTCGCATCGGCAATGTGTTCCGCGAGAGCGAAGAGCCGGCCGCAGAAGTTACGGCGTAGAAGGATACGGTTTCTTTTTCACTCAAGCTAACGGGCGGCTTGAGATGGGCACCAGTTCTAGCGCGCGCGCTTGGTTTCTTTCTGCAATGCTTCATGGATCAGCATCTTCAGATAGGTCTGATATTTTAGTCCTTTGCGAAGCGCCTGCTTTCGGGCCTGTTCAATATCGCCGGGATTGAGGCGAATGGTAGTGGGCGCAATCGCGCCGGTCTGCTTTCCACGTAAACTCCGGTTGAGTGTCCCATCGGCAGCAACTTGTTCAAAAGCATCCGCCAGCTTGTCCTCTTGTTTTGGCCACCACTTGGCCTCTTCATCTTCACTCTCGAATTTAGGAGAAATCAATTTCTTCGCCATGGAATTTCCCTCTCCGTTGTGTTCGCCAGAACGCGCGCAGTCTCGCCTTGGCGGGCCATGCCGTAACAACCCTGGCTTTGTCATCCACTTCGGTTATGACCACGATCAAAATCCGCCCAGTGGACGATTCGCCTAGAAGCACCCGACGCAATTCTCCATCGCGAATGTCTACTTCAATCTCAAATGGCCCATTGGCAAGAACCTGCTCGACTTCTTCCGGAGAAACCCTGTGATGTGCAATGTGCGCCAGGTTTCGATTATCCCAATCCAAACTCGGCATTGATAATAGTATATACGATGTAAATACATTTACCGGGTCCTGAACGATCGATGAACACATGTGAATGCTACAGTGCGGACAGAGGTACAAATGGGTTTGAGTAAGATTCTCGCGCCGCTGAGATTCGGGTGGTGTGCGATGCGCGGACATCGGTTTCGTCCGTGGCGCAGCCCGTACCTGCGCTGGCGAATTGAAACCTACACCGGCATCCCGGCTGGGACGATCGATGCGCGCGCGTTCTGGAAGTTTTTTCTTGCGGAAAAAGGCGAGCTGCTGCGCTTCCTGCTGTGGACGGCGAAGCTCGAGTCCTACAAAAACAATTGAGAGGCGCGGATGGTTCGCTATGGCATTTTAGGATTTGGACTGCACGGATGGAAGCGGTTGATACCCGCGTTTGCCGGCGCAAAAAACTCGACGCTGACGGGAATCTGGCGCAGAAATCTGGATAAAGCCAAGGCAAATGCGCGCGATTACGGCATTGACACTGTGTTTGCCACCGCGGATGAATTGTGCGCGTCGCCGGAGGTGGATGCGGTGTTTGTCACTTCTCCCGATGCGTTCCACATGCGCGACAGCTTGCTGGCGTTCGAGCACAAGAAGCCAGTGCTCTGCGAAAAGCCACTGGCCATGAATGTCGCGGAAGTGGAGCGGATGATTGCTGCCGCCGGAAAAGCGGGTGTGCTGTTTGGAGTGGCTCAGAATTTTCGCTACAACCGCAGCGTTAATTTGATTCGCGACTGGGTGAAAGCAGGAAGAATCGGAAAGCCGATTTTCGCAAGCGCGCATTTTTATTTCCAGGGCGAGGAAAGCCTTCGCGCGTGGATATACGATCCTTCCCTGGCGCGCGGCGGTCCCATCGGAGATGTGGGAATCCATTGCCTGGACACGTTGCGATACATTCTGCAGGACGATGTGGCGGCAGTGATCACGCTGGCCAAAAAAGACGAGTGGTCCAAAGAAGTGGAAGCGAGCGCGGCGCTTGCCATGGATTTTCGCCAGGGCGCGATTGGAAATATTCTGGTGAGCTTTCGGTCGGAATATCGGTCGCTGGTGGAAGTTGTGGGTGAGACGGGCATAATCCGCAGCGAAAATGGCTTGACGGTAACTGGATCGGTTGACGTGCAGTTATTGCAGAGCGGCAAGCTGCTGGACAGTCGGCAGGTCACCAACGCGGACGCTTATTGCCACATGCTGGACGCGTTCAGCGCCGCTATTGAAGGACACGGAAGCTACAGCGCGACAGGCGAAGATGGCCTGAAAAATCAGCGGGTGCTGGATGCCGCGTATGCGAGCTGGCGGTCGGGGCGGAAAGAAATCGTCTTATAGACCCGGCCCCGGTTAGAACGGATTCGCCAATCCCACTCTAGCCGCAAAGTACGCGGCTAGAATGGGGCACCCTGCTCGAATGATTTAGGGCCGGAGCAATAATGAGCAACCCGTCTACCTGAGCGACGCGAAGGAACTCTGTATCCGTGGGGGAAGGCCAATGCATGGATTCTTCTCCCTCAACAGGCTCAGGGTCAGAACGACGAACGATCCTGGTAGAATTCGGCGCACGATCATTGCTTCAATTGAAGGGCGATTTCATGCTCGTCGGCGGTGCGCGCGCGCATGACAAAGGCGATGCTTCCCAGCACAACAGCCGCGCCCGCGATCATGGTCCACGGTACCGGCTCCAGCATGAACAATGCTCCTTCAGCGACTGCGAGAATGGGAACGACCAGTTGAAGACTGGTCAACTGATAGGCCTCGATCTGTTGCAGCAGCCAATAGTAAAGAGTGAAGCTGAGCGAGCTGGCGAACACGCTCAAGAAAACCAGGGCGATGATGGACGACTCGCTCCAAGTGGATGGCTTGCCGCGTTCAAAGACAAGGCTGCCCAGCCCGAGCCAGATTCCTCCCAGGAAAAATTGGATTGAGGTGCTCACAAAGGGATCGACTCCGACGAGCGCTTCCTTGGCGTAGACCGAAGATGCGGCATAGAGCAGCACCGCAGCCAACACTGCTACTGCTCCAACCGCCTGCCATAGCGAAGTCGAAATTGCTCCCGAAACGACCAGGCCCAGGCCGCCGAGTCCGACAATCATCGCCTGCCACGCGCGGCGCGGCACGCTACGGCCTGCCATTAGCGGAGTCAAAAACGCGGTCATCAGCGGCATTGCGCCGAAGATCAATGCGGTAAGTCCGGAGGAGAGCCGTTGTTCCGACCAGAAAGTGAGCGCCGAGGGAACGGCAATCATGCTGAGGCTGAGCCAAAGCGTTGCATGCAGCCCGCGGCCAGTGGGCCACGGCAACCGTTTCCACTGAATGATTGGCAGCAGAATTACAGATGCGAGGAGAAAACGCAGCGACGCGCTACGGAACGGCGGGACAGTTATGACGAGTATGCGGATCGCCATCCATGTGCTGCCCCAGACGACCGACAAGGCGACCATGGCGAGGACGATGCGCGGTTTCATGCGGGTTGACCTAGTGTGGAGAGTCAGAAGATCGCAACATAATCGAAGACGACAATTCCAATATTAACCGGATGGAACAGCAGGTCCCTCCACTTCCCCTTCAACTACGCCCAGGGTCCGGTCAGGATGACAGATTGTTGAAAGGTACGTTGCGATGAGAAACCCCACATCCCATGCGCCGCGGCGGACGAGATGTGGGGCACCCAGGTTCCATTTGGCAATCGCAAGCTGCCTAGCGTCTTCCGCCGCCGCCGCCGGGACGACCGCGACCGCCGCCGCCGGGACGACGCCGACGATTGTTGTTGCCGCCGCCGGGACCGCGACCGCCTGAACCCGGAGGACGCGGGCCATCGGCGCGATTGAAGTTGGGCGCGCCGGCAGAAGACTCGCTTCCCTCTTCGAAGTCGTCGGCACTTTCAAGGACAATGGTGCTGCCGTTCGATGCGGGCTGACGCTCCCCCGCCGCGGCAATGTCGGAAACATGTCCGCCGCCGGAGTTCGGGTCGGGCAAGCCCAACTTGATGCGCTGCTCCTTCAGAACGGCTTTGCGCGACAGCTTGATGCGGTTGCCTTCGATGCCCAATACCTTGACCAGTACCTGATCGCCGTCGTTCAATTCGTCCGTGACTTCATTGACACGATGTTCGGCAATCTCACTGATGTGCAGCAGGCCATCGGTGCCGGGGAAAAGTTCGACGAAGGCGCCGAACTCGGCAAGACGGACCACCTTGCCAAGATAGGTCTTGCCAACTTCAGGCACGGCAGTCAGATTGCTGACAGTTTCAATGGCGCGGCGCAGACCGTCAGCGTCCGAGGATGCGATGTTGACCTTTCCGGTGTCATCGACGTCGATCTTGACGCCAGTCGCTTCGACAATGCCGCGGATGGTTTTGCCGCCAGGCCCGATGAGGTCGCGGATTTTGTCGACGGGAATCTGCAGGGTGTGGATGCGTGGGGCGAACTCCGACTTTTCTTTTTTCGCCTCGCTGATTACAGCGTCCATTTTGTCGAGCAGGAAAAGGCGGCCTTCGCGGGCTTGCGCCAGCGCTTCGCGCATAATTTGACCTGTGACTCCGCCGATTTTGATGTCCATCTGCAGAGCGGTAATGCCATTGCGCGTTCCGGCGACTTTGAAGTCCATGTCTCCGTAGTGGTCCTCCGCTCCGGCAATGTCGGTCAGGATGGAATAGTTGTCGCCTTCCTTGACCAGGCCCATGGCGATTCCGGCAACCGACGCCTTAAGCGGGATGCCGGCGTGCATCAGCGCCAGACTTGCGCCGCAGACGCTGGCCATCGAAGAAGAGCCGTTCGACTCCAAGATGTCGGAGACGATGCGGACTGTATAGGGCGACTCGGTCTCGCTGGGTAGAACGGCGGAAACCGCTCGCTCCGCCAAAGCGCCGTGGCCAACTTCGCGGCGCCCAACACCTGTCATACGTCCAACTTCTCCAACGGAAAACGGAGGAAAGTTATAGTGAAGCATGAATCTTTTCCGCTGCTCCCCCTCGAAGCTTTCCAGGCGTTGTGTGTCGTCCAATGTGCCCAGGGTCGCGGTGACGAGGGCCTGAGTTTCACCGCGGGTAAATAGCGCCGAGCCGTGGACGCGCGGAAGCACTCCAACCTCGATGGAAATCTGGCGGATTTCGTCGAACCGGCGGTGGTCCGGTCGAACGCGGTCTTTGATGACCTGATCGCGAAAGATATTTTCGCGAAGTACCTCGTAGTACTTTGAGAGTCTGGCTGGCGCGGCCGGGTCATCCGCCGGCAATGCTGCCTTCAGCTCATCTTTAATCTGCTTGACCAGCGCATAGCTTTCAAATTTGGGATGCTTCTGGGTGTCGAGCGCATCCTTCAATCGCTCGCCAACCTTACCATAGAGCGCGTCGTAGTAGACCTGATCGAACTCGGGCGGTTTTACTTCGCGCTTCGGCTTGCCGGCTTTGCTGACCAGTTCCGTAATGGCGGCGCAGATCTTCTTGATTTCCGTG
>JBOGLY010000026.1:0-12639 GCA_050746425.1 Acidobacteriaceae bacterium | reverse complement strand
TTGGACAGGATCGCGGTCTTCATTCCGGAGGCTTGTACCCGGCGAGCCCATTCCATCATGACTGGATCGACGGTTGCCCATAGCAGAACATCCTGTTCAATGAGTTCGTTCACCTGACGCGGCGAAAACGAGATTCCAGCATCGCGCGCGATTGCCGGCCAGTATGTGCGGCCGTTCAATGTACCTTGGTCGTAATCCAACCGGTGTTTCCAGTAATGCGCATCGAAAACCTCTGGCGCGAGGCCGGAGATTTCGAGCAGGCGCGCGCGAGCACCTGGTTCTGGAGGGCCAGAAAGCACAAGACCGTAGTCGAATATGACAGCGCGCAGGGGCATGGATGCTTTTTGTGAGTGAGGCTGTTCAGGGATAAAGCGTGGCTGGTGCTATCGTCGGCTCCGGCTCGCCAGATGACACAATCATGCCGGCCAGTTCTTCTCTCAATTGAGCGGCTGCCCCTCGATATGGATCTCTTCCCGCAAGATTTACCAGTTGGGCCGGATCGCTAAAGTTGTTGTACATCACGTATTCCCGATATTGAGTGCTGGACGGGACTTTGTTCCCTAGCAGGCTTGGATCGGCGACGCAATAGGTCCATTCCTTTGTGCGTATCGCGCGACCCACCATCGATTCACTGATCTGAATCAACGCTTTGTCGTTCCATTGCGTCCGCGTCTCCGGATTGCGCACCAATGGCATGAGGCTTCTGCCCTTCATCGAGGCTGGAACACCCACATCGACGGCGTCGAGCAGGGTAGGCGTGAGATCGATGTTTCCGACAATTTGCGGCAGTTGTAACGACAGATCGAGTCCGGGCCCCTGCATCAGAAATGGAATCCGGATGGAGCTGTCCTGCGGGCTGCGTTTGTATTCCCCATTGCGCGTCTCGAAATGACATCCATGATCGCTGGTGAAAAGAAAGATCGTATTGTCCAGCAATTTCTGTTCTTCCAGCGTACGCAGAATTCTTCCGACCGATTCGTCAATTTTTTCAATGTCGCCGTAGTAGTCGGGCAGTTGCGCCTGCCAGTTTCCGGGCAGGTGGAGCAGGTCCGGTGGAACGTAGGGATTGCGAAACCGGTCCGCGTAGCCATTGGGCGCTACAAACCGCGCTTCATCGTTTTGAAAGTGCGGCTCCAGTTGCGATATGTAGAGTAGAAAGGGCTTTTCCTGCGGTTGTTCCAGAAAGCGTACGGCGCGGTCCGTCAGGAAATCCACGCGATATTCGTTGCTCCAGGTTATGGGATTGCCCTGACCGTCCCAGATGGTTCCGTAATACGGATGAGACGTCAACTCGAGAGCGTTCGCGCCCTCCCAGAAGTTGAGGAATCCTCCGCGATTTTCCGCCGGTACGAATCCGTTGCCGGCGTCGGACAGGTGCCATTTTCCGATCAGGTTCGCGGTGTATCCGTTGCTTCGCAATACGCTGGCCAGAGTCGGCAGATCGCGGCGAAGCTGCAGACCGTTCTTCCACACACCGGTCTCCGTCGCGTAGCGCCCGGTCATCATACCCGCTCGCGATGGAGCGCACAGAGGCTGGTTGGTCACCGCGCTGGTAAAAGTCACTCCTCGTTGAAAAACTTTGTCGAGGTTTGGCGTCTTCGTGGTCGGATTCAATCCATAGGCACGGATGAAGTCCCAGCGCATCTGGTCGGCGATGTACAGCACAATGTTTGGTTTCGTTCTGCGCTGATCATCGTGCGACTCGCCTTGCGCCGGCGAAGACACGCTTGCGGTTCCCGCCAATGCTGCGGCGGAAGCAGCGCCCTTCATAAACTCTCGCCTGGTTGGGGAAGAAGCCTTTGACATCGCTTTCCTTTTATCGCAGATCACGCGGCCGATTCTGTGTCGAGCAAAATCTTCCGGGCATCAGACGTCGCCTGCAAGCCAAGTGTTCATGTTGTTCTGCGGCCGCGCCCAGTTGGGATCGATCACGATCTTTTTATTGCCGAGAACGCCGAAGACGCGCTTGCGGGGCGGGTCTTCCGCCCGGCGAACAATCTCAACCACAGGCACGCCGCGTTTCGTGATCGTCACGGAAACGCCGGCTTCCGCCTGTTTGATTAGCTCAGGCAGCTTGTTCTTTGCTTCGGATACCGTATAGGTCATTTGTCCAGTATATTGGTTAGGCCCATTTTGCATTGGAGCGGTTGCTGTCATCCGCATTGCACTGAAAGAGAGATCAGATGCGAACTCGCCTGCTGGGAACGACAGAAAGAAAAGCAGCAGCGGATTCCCTGCGGGAATGACAGAAAGAAATGCGAAGTTCACGCGCGCTTATAGCGAGGTGTAGTTCACGATTTTCGCGAAGGATTGCGGGTCTAAGCTTGCTCCGCCGACCAATGCGCCGTCAATTTCCGACTGGGCCATTAGCGCGCTGGCATTTTCCGGTTTCACGCTGCCGCCGTAGAGGATGCGCATGCCATCGGCGATTTCCCGGCCGAGCGAACGTGCCACCTGCTCGCGGATGATGCGATGGGCTTCCGCGGCCATTTCCGGTGTCGCTGTTTTTCCGGTGCCAATGGCCCACACCGGTTCGTAGGCGATAACGATGGAGCGGGCGGCATCCGCAGCGATCCCGGAAAGAGCTTTTGAGGTCTGGCGCAATAGGACCTCTTCCGTTTTTCCAGCTTCACGTTCCGCGAGCAATTCGCCAACGCAGACGATGGGCGTCAATTTTTGTTTGAGCGCCGCATGAAGTTTTTTATTTACGGTTTCATCCGTTTCGCCGAAGAACTGGCGGCGCTCCGAGTGACCCAAAACTACGTGGCTGCATCTAGCAGCGACCAGCATGGCGGCGGAAATTTCTCCAGTGAACGCGCCTTCTTCCCGCCAATCCATGTTTTGCCCCGCGACATGGATACCGCTGTCGCGGGTCGCCGCGACGACGGCGGCAATATCGACGAAGGGCGGGCAGAGAACAATCTCATCGCGGACATGGTTCTTCACCAGGGGAAGAAATGCCGCAACGAAATCGCTCGACTGCGCGGGCGTTTTGTACATTTTCCAATTGGCGGCAATTAAAGGCTGGCGAGTGTGCTGCGGGGTGCGGTCGATCAAGCTTTCTTCTCCGTCAGGGCTTCGACGCCCGGTAGTTTTTTCCCTTCAAGGAATTCGAGCGAAGCGCCGCCGCCGGTAGAAATGTGGGTGATCTTATCGGCCATTCCTGCCTTCTGGACCGCAGCCACAGAATCTCCGCCGCCGACGATTGACGTTGCCGAAGGATTGTCCGCGACCGCCTGCGCTACCTGCATGGTGCCGCGCGCGAATGCTGGCATCTCGAAAACTCCCATTGGGCCATTCCAGATAATTGTGCGAGCGCGGGATATTTCATCCACAAACAGATCGACGGTTTCAGGGCCGATGTCGAGCGCCATCCAGTCGGCGGGAAATGCTTTGTCGCCGGAGAAGACTTTCGTCTGCGCGTCGGCGGCAAATTTGTCGGCGAGGATGTGATCGACGGGCAGAAGGAAGCGCACTCCGCGCCTGGCCGCGGTCTCCATCGCCTGACGCGCCACATCCAGCTTGTCGGCTTCCAGCAAAGACTTGCCGACGTCCTGACCTTGGGCTTTCAGGAATGTGTAGGCCATTCCGCCGCCGATCAGCAGCGCGTCCACTTTGCCGAGCAGGTTTTGAATCACCTGGATTTTGTCTGAAACTTTTGCGCCGCCAAGGATGGCGATGAAGGGCTTGTCCGGCGCGGTGAGCGCCTTGCCGAGGTAGGTCAATTCCTTTTCCATTAGCAAGCCGGCCGCCGATTGAGCGACAAAATGGGTGATGCCTTCCGTTGAGGCGTGGGCGCGATGGGCGCTGCCGAAAGCGTCGTTGACATAGATTTCGCAGAGTTTCGCAAGCTGCTTGGCAAAAGTTGGATCGTTCTTTTCTTCCTGGGCATGGAAGCGCAGGTTCTCAAGAAGCAGCACCTGGCCGGACTCCAACATGCGCACCATTTCTTCCGGTATCTCGCCCACGCAGTCAGGCGAGAAACCGACATTGACCGACTGGCCGAGGGTGTGGTCCAGCAGTTGCCGCAGCCGGTCGACGACCGGGCGCAGGCTCATCTGCGGATTGGGCTTGCCCTTGGGGCGACCGAGATGCGATGCAAGAATGACCTTGGCGCGATGGCGGATCGCGTATTCCAGTGTTGGAAGCGTCTCGCGAATGCGGGTGTCGTCCATGATCTGCGCGCCATCTTCAGAGAGGGGCACGTTGAAGTCCACGCGGATCAAGACATGCTTATGTTCGAGCGATAGATCGCGAATCGACAATTTTGGCATAGGGTACACGTGCAGTGGATATGGGAACTTTGGAACGGGCCGTGCAACGTTCATTCTACCCGAATAAATTGAGGGTCTCTACGGACGGGCCGCGTCACTGCGGATCGATTTTCTGCGGCCGGGACGGACAATAATTCACATGTTTCGGCAATCTTGCCGATACCAATGGAGGAGTATGCCACGGTTTTTGCGGGAGGGAGTCCCATGCCAATCGAATTGCACAATGCGCCGGTGCAGTGTGAAGCTGTGCGCTTGGAAGACGGCCAAGGATAGATCCAGATTTCCCGGGTGATCTCGGCGCTTTCGTTCGCGCTGGACATGAGCGGGTATTCGAAATCCAGCTGCAGACACTCCACGCGCGTTGGATGCGGACTGCGTCGCGGCGCTTGTCGATTCGATTGGCGCAGATTTTTCCGGTTCGCGAGATCTTTCGCCGACCGGAGTTTCAACGTCATCAAAACCTGGCTGACGGATGGCGTTGACCGCTGCAACCCGAATGGGGAGGGGAGCACATCACAATCGCTAGTTTGTAAAGTCTTTTTTGCAAACTCCAATCCAGAATCGGCGCACCAACGTACTCGGTTTGGAGGATTATCGGTATAGACAACTCCCTGACAATGACCCGCCCCGCCTGAGTCCACTGACGAACTCTCCCCCGGCCGCCGGAAAGACTCCATCCATTCACCCAGCAACCATGTGGCCCGCTGTCGAGGCATCTCGAGCAGACGGCCCCATGCGTCCGCAAAACTGTTCAAGTAAGAGGAGAAATCAATGAAAACGATTGAGCAAGAGAAAGAGAATGAGCAGGGAATCGTGACCCGTCTGACGGCGTCGACGTTCAACCGCCGCTCCTTCTTCAAGGGAGTCGGCGCAACCGGGCTTGGCTTGGCGGGAGCGGCGATCATAGGCAATCAATTTGGAATGAACGAGCAAAGAGTAGAGGCCGCGTCTGGAGTGAGCGACGGCGATATTCTGAACTTCGCGCTGAACCTCGAATATCTCGAAGCCGAGTTCTATTCCGTGTCGACCTACGGTGCGACCTTGCAGCAGCGCGGCATCCTCAAGTCGAATGAGGTCAGCGGCCCTACGACGGGGGGCAAGATGGTGAACTTCCATGACCTGGCGTTTCTGGCCTCGGCCATACGGGAGGACGAGGTGGATCACGTTCTTTATCTGCGCGCGGCCCTCGGTGCGGGAGCGGTGAAAAAACCCGCGATCAACCTGAACGCCCTTGGCTATGGCTTTGCGAGCGTCAACGATTGGTTGAAACTTGGAAGGCAATTTGAAGATGTGGGGGTGAGTGCCTACCTAGGTGCTGCTCCGCTGATCACCAGCAAGACCTATCTTGGCGCGGCGGCTGCCATTTACGGCACCGAAGCGCAACATTCAGGGTCGGTTCGATACAACTGTATATCGAGAGGCGTCAAAAGCCCGGCAGTCGATTCGATGGATATCCCGCCGATGGCGAGCACTCCTTTCTTTGTCGATAAGAATGGCTTGAGCATCCCGCGCACCACTTCGCAGGTGCTCAACATTGTTTACGGCGGAGGAAAATGCTCGGGCGGTTTCTATCCCGATGGCATGAACGGCAATATCGCCTGCCAATCGTAGGCGGACCGCCCTTCGATTAACAATACCGTTGAATTTGAGCGCGAGCGCCCGGGGACGGACGTTCGCGTTTTTGTTTTGAAGGCGATCAGTTGCGCTCGGGAATGACGGCGTCCGCTTCAATCTCAATGCGCCAGGCGGGATTCAGCAGCTTGGCGACGACAACCATCGTCGCAGCCGGGCGGACGGCGCCAAAAAATTCCCCGTGGACGCGGCCAATTTCTTCCCAATCCTCGACATGAGTGAGATACATGCGCGTGCGCACGACATCGGCCATTGAAGCGCCGGCATCGGCGAGCACTTTCTGGATGATGCCGAGCACATGACGGGTCTGGCCCGCGGCATCGGCGTTGTCTGCGCCGACCGGACCTGTACCGGAGACGTAAATCGTGTTTCCGATTCGCACGGCGCGTGAAAATCCGATGACGGGTTCATATGGAGATGAGCCGGAGATATTTTGTCGCGTCATGGGGTTCGCTTTCGAATTTAAACAAACAGAAGAGAGCCTTTAGTGCGGGAACTAATCCATCCCACTCAAGCCGCAAAGGCGCGGCTTGAATGGGGCAGCTTCCTCTAATCCCACTCAAGCCAAAGGAGGCTTGAATGGGGCACCCAGATTTTGTTTACAGGCCTTTTTTCACCAGGAAGAGGATCAGGTCCCGAACGCGAGAGGAATATCCCCATTCATTGTCGTACCAACTGATGACCTTGGCCATATTGCCGCCGATGACTTTCGTTGAAGGGCCGTCGACGATGGAGGAAAGCGGGTTGCCCTTGAAATCCATCGAGACCAGCTCCTGAGTTTCGAACCCGAGGATGCCCTTTAGCGAGCCTTCGGCAGCGGTCTTCAGCGCACCGTTGACAGACTCCACCGTGATTGGCTTTTCGGTCACGACTGTGAGATCGACGACGGAGACCACGGGAGTGGGAACGCGCAGCGAAAAGCCGTCGAGCTTGCCTTTCAGCTCCGGCAATACAAGATGCAGCGCCTTGGCTGCGCCGGTTGAAGTGGGGATGATGTTCAGCGATGCGGCACGGGCGCGACGCAGGTCCTTATGCGGAAAATCGAGCGTGACCTGATCGTTGGTAAAGCTGTGAATCGTGTTCATCAGGCCAGAGACGATGCCGAAACTCTCCAGCAGGACCTTCGCCACCGGAGCCAGGCAGTTTGTGGTGCAGGAAGCGTTCGAAATGACGTTATGCTTGGCCGGGTCGTACTTGTTCTCATTCACGCCCAGCACGACGGTAAGGTCTTCGTTCGATGCCGGGGCGGAGATGATGACCTTCTTGACTGTCGGACCCAGGTGGACCTTCGCCTTGTTGGCATCGGTAAAATGTCCGGTCGACTCGACGACGATTTGCGCGCCTACGGTGTCCCATGGCAGCTTGGCGGGGTCGCGTTCCGCAAAGACTTTGATCTTCTTGCCGTCGACGGAAATGTAGTCCGGGCCTGATTCCACCTTGTTGGGGAGATTGCCGAGAATCGAATCGTATTTCAACAAATGGGCCAACGTCTTCGGGTCAGTCAAATCGTTGACTGCAACAAAATCAATTTCAGGGTTGCTTAAAGAAGCTCGCAGAACATTCCGGCCGATTCTGCCAAAGCCGTTGATGCCAACCTTTACCGCCATCTTGATTTCTCTCCTGTGAGGAATTTTCCAATTATGGATTCATCTCCATTGTACGATGCCGAGCGGGGCGGGCTGTGCGTCGCCGCCGCACTTCACTTTGAGAATTCGAACGCGCCGCGCGCGTGAAAGCGATCGCCAGTTTGCAGCGCGGGCCGCCGATGTGTTACAAGCGCATCATGCGCGATTGGGTGCGCGAAAAACTAATGAGACGTCGCAAGAAGCCGGTGACGAACAATTCCGAGTCAACCGGAAAGATTGGTCACGAGATTCCGCAGGACCAGCCCACGCCATTGCAACCGTCGTACCCTCAGTCGCTCGAGCGAGAGGGACCGGCGCAGGTCGCGCCCCGAACAGAACGCCGGGAAGAAGCTCCCGCAGTGGACGCGCGTGCATCGGCGCCTGCTGACCGGCAAGGTGAGAAGCGGTCGGGCCGGCAATGGAGAAACCGCCAGGGAAACCGTTCCGAGGGCCAGACCGGCGGCCGTCGCGATGCGCAGCAGGCAGTCGAAAACAATACTGTCTCTACGCTCCCGGAGCCAAATCCAAACCTGGTGATGGAGACTCAGCCGGAGTCCCTGGGCCAGCCGCCGGCAGAGTTGCAGGTCGCCAAATCGCCGAAGGGCTACGTTGTGTTGGCGATTGGATTGCCTGGGTCGGGCAAAACCACGTGGTTCAAGCGCCGAGGCGTTACTCCTCTTTCCAGCGACATGCTGCGCAGTATTTTGTTCGACGATATCACCGAACAGCGGTATCAGGGTCTGGTGTTTTCGACACTGCGCTCACTCTTGCGCGCGCGGTTGATTGCGAAAATGCCGTGGAATTATGTGGACGCCACTAACTTGTCTCCGCATGAGCGGCGGCAGTGGATCAAAATGGCGCGCAGCTTCGGATATGAGGTTCATGCCGTCTTTTTCGACGTGCCGTTCGAGGTCTGCATGGAGCGAAACATGCGCCGCGATTACATGGTGAATGAAGCATCGATGCGCGGCATGGCGGAGCGTCTACGTCCGCCTTCGTTCAAGGAAGGCTTCCACAAAATCACAGTGGTGCGCGTGAAAGATGCTGCCGATAAGTCGCCGGAAGCGTCCTAGAGGGTGCCCGATGTCTCGGTTCCGAGACATAAGTCCTTTCTCGCTGCATGGAGAACATCGTGAGCGTTCAATCTATCGAGATCGCAGCAAAGCGCGCTGCATTTCGAAAGCTTCACGAAAGCGGATGCTTTGCTATTCCCAACCCCTGGGACGTGGGATCTTCGCGCTACTTGCGTCATCTTGGATTTCATGCGCTGGCCACAACCAGCGCGGGCTTTGCTTTTTCCAGAGGGCTTCCCGACTCTGACTCGGCGGTACCGCGCGATCTGATGCTCGCCCATATCGCGGAGATTGTTGCCTCCGTGGATTTACCAATCAATGCCGACTTTGAGGCCGGGTATGCGGACGAACCGGCGGCCGTCGCGGAAAATGTCCGACTGTGTATCGCCACCGGAGTCGCCGGCCTTTCAATTGAAGATGCCAGCGGACGCCGCGAGCAGCCCCTCTACGATCTCGGTTTGGCTGTCGAAAGAATCCGTGCCGCTCGAACAGCCATCGACAATTCGGGCGCTGATGTATTGCTGACAGCACGTGCCGAGTGCTTCCTGGTTGACCATCCCGAACCATTGAGCGAATCCATTCGCCGTCTCCAAGCGTATGCCGAAGCTGGCGCCGATGTGCTTTATGCTCCCGGGCCGCAGAAACAGGAACAAATTGAACTGATCATTGCCGCTGTTTGTCCAAAACCGGTCAACGTGCTGATGAGTTCGAACACCGGCATCAGGATTTCCGATCTCGCTGCGATGGGAGTGCGCCGCGTCAGCGTTGGTTCTTCCCTGGCGCGAGCCGCATGGACTGGCTTCATCCGCGCAGCGGAAAAGATTTCAGAGCAGGGCAGCTTCCAGGGATTCGACGGCGCGGTTCCATATTCGGATCTGAATAGTTTCTTCCGAAGCGATTGGAATGAGCGCTCCTTCAAATTCCCTGGCTGAACTTACTGGATGCACATGAAAGAAAACCCGCCGAAATTGTCCGCTGTTGGGTCGCAGCCGGAACCATGGCTGCGCGGCACATTCACGGAAATTCCCGCCGAGCAGCGGGCCGTGCTGCACGCACTTGAGTTGGCGCGAGAGGACATTGCGCGCTGGTGCGGGCGGCTCAGCGATGAGGAGTTTCATGCTCATCCGTACGGGCTGCCTTCGGTCGCCACTCAAATGCGTCACATCGCCGGCAGTTTGGCTCGATTGCTGACCTATGCAGAAGGAAATCTCCTGAATGAGCAGCAGATGCGGGAACTTGCCGCGGAAGCTACTCCTGAGGGCAGCAAACATGAGCTTCTGGCGGAATTCGAGCGAGGATTAGACGCCGCAGCCGCGCGGGTTCGCTCCATTCCTCTGTCCGAATGGCGAGAACCTCGGGGAGTGGGCCGCAAGAAATTGCCGACCACGGTGGCCGGTCTTCTGATTCATTGCGCGGACCACACCCAGCGTCACGTTGGCCAGGCAATTACGACGACTAAGATTCTGCTTGCGCTGCGGGGAAATAGCTTGGCTTAGGCGCGGTCTATTAGGCCCCTCAAAGGACGCGGAGTAATTGCGATGAATCGTAATTACTCTTGATGTATTTGTTCGGCTGCGAGCCGATGGGAACGCGGGTCCCTCCGCTTCGCGCCGCTTCGGTTGGGATGGCAGAATTTTGTAGCGAATTCAGTAGTCATCATGCGAATTGCATTTCACACACGCATCTTGCTTTGCAGCAGACGAAGCAACGTGGAATCGAGTCGATGACCGTGCCAATCTTTGTATTGCGTGCCCGCCCGATTCGTATCGAGTACCCCGAACGGACCTCGAAAATTCCATAAAGCCCATCCCGACCTTAGATCGTCGATAACATCCAGACTGTCGCGAAACCAGGCATACACGACGTTTGGAGGAGTGTATCGACCGCAACCCATTTCGCCAAAATGTATTGGGACATTGTGTTTCGCCAATTCGCCCCACGGTCTTAGCTGCGTCTGGATCGTCCCCTTGTCTGACACGATTTTGCCGTGTTCATCTTTGAGCGGCCAGGTTGGAACCGACAGTTTGTCGCTGCCCGGATACCGCAGCCATTCGTCACGATACCCGGTCAGGTCCCCGGGTAGATAGTCATGGCCGCTTTGCATGATACCGGCGTCGAACAGTTCTGGAATTGGCTCCGTTCCGTATGGATAGCCATCGGTAACGATCAGTCTTCCTGGATCGATCCCGCGGATCGCTGCGATGGCGGCCGTCGCGACTCGGGCATAATCCCTTCTTCCGCGACTGGCCGGATGCGCCTTCTTCTCGTCGGGTTCATTCACCAGGTCGAAGCTGAGTTGGCTGGAGGGAATGCCTTTGTATCTCCTGGCGAAGTATGCCCATTGATGGACGAATACATCCAGCGTGCGCTGGTCGCGGTAAACGCTGGTCTTCTCCCGTGTGATGTGAATGCCGCTCAGCTTCTCGTCCAGTTCGTTGAGGATGTATTCTCCGGGCGCGCGAACCAGGCAAATGTTTATGTGGATTCCGTATTTTTCCCCTAATCGGATGGCGCGATCGATCGGCTCGACCTTCTTTTCGTCGATCTTCATCGGGTCTTGTGGGTCGGTCCAAAAGCGATAATCTATCGGCAGACGGACCCAATTGAAGCCCCAATCGCGCATCCATCGGAAATCGTCCTCTTTGAAGTTGCCGTCGTCCTTATACGGAAAATACTTCATCCAATCGGGATCGATGGAAAAGTATTCGAGCAGGTTGAACCCGTACCATCGCGGATTGATGGAATTCGTGAATCTCTCAGGCATTGCAAGGGCATTCACAGCAGTCGGCAGGCTGCAAGCCGCCGCGACGCCGATCATGGATTTGAGGATGGTACGGCGACTCAGGACGCGGCCCGGCTCGTTGCGTTCTCCATCTACCATCGCTGTTCTCCTTGATTGGGCCTTCCGCCTCGTTCGTCAGGCGGCCCATCTTGTCGCGCTTGACCTGGAGATATTTTTCGAAGCTTTCCGGCGATTCGATCGCTTTGGCGGGATAAGGATTTGTTTTCCCCTCAGACTTGCAAGCTAGCTGCGTCAACGGCCCGGCTGCAACTCAGGCGTAGCGATGTCGGTCCATCCCTTGCCAGTCAAATTTCCGTGCCACATGCTTCCGCCAAAGGTCGCAATGTAGATTTTGGACGGGTCATTTGGATCGGGAATTACGCGATCCATCCAGTGGAAATCCGGCCCGGCGATACGCTTCCATTCCTTGCCGCGATCGCGGGATATCCACGCCGAGGAGTCATAGCCGGCGGCGTAGACCGTATCAGGATTGCGCGGATCGATCGTCACATCGTAAACGTGTTCTTCACGATGGAAGATGCTTGTCCAGCTTTTTCCGTCGTTGGTGGAAAGATAGACGCCTCCTCCTTCGCCGCGCATGCCGACCGCACGCGGCCAACTGGCCAGGTAAAGCCGCCGTGGGTCGCGCGGATCGACCGCAAGTCCATTGGGACCATTGACGCCAGTGGGCAGCTTTACGGGAGTCCAGGTCTCCGCTCCATTCGTCGATTTATATATCGCGCCGTCTCCGTCGTTGCCGATACTGCCGTCGCTCGATTCCCGCGCCAGAAGCAGATACAAAACTCCGTGGGGGTCCCGAACGATCCGCCAGGCGAAAGGGTCCTTCTGGGTGACGCCGTTGTTTTTGAGCGTCCACGTTTTGCCGTCATCGGTGCTCTTGTACACGCCGCGTCCGAAGCCAGTCACGTACAGGACGCGCGCGTTCACTGGACTGGTGGGGTCGAGAAGGATGTCCGTGGCGGCGGTCGGCGCCATTCCCTGATTGGACTTTTTCCACATGCGGCCGCCGTCGTCGCTGCGGCACACACCGCCGTCAAACCCTTCCACCGACTCATGGCGCCACATCTTCGGGCGGGGCAGATCGTGGTCGTAGCTGCTGGCGACCCACATGCGGCCCTTCACTTTGGGATCGAATACCAGCCAATATGCAGTGTTCACCCACTTTCTGGGGATTCCATAGCTGGCGCTCTCCCACGATTTTCCGCCGTCATTGCTGCTGAACAGGCCGATGT
>JBOGLY010000025.1:0-12653 GCA_050746425.1 Acidobacteriaceae bacterium | reverse complement strand
GCTTACGGCGTTCGCTTCAGCGCGCGGAATGGTCGTTACTCAACCGCGATGCCGTCGAATCTGGGTTCCGCGGCAAGCTGGGACCCGCAAGCGGCTTGCGAATACGGCGGGGTAATTGGTCGTGAGCTGCGCGCCCAGGGTTACAACATGTCGCTTGGCGGCGGCGTGGACCTGGTCCGTCAGCTTCGCGGCGGTCGCACGTTTGAGTACATGGGCGAAGATCCCATTCTTGCCGGAACCATGGTGGGCAACAGGATCAAATGCGAGCAGACCGCGCATGTCATGGGCGATATCAAGCACTATGCCATGAACGACCAGGAGAGCGGACGCAACGAATACGATGCCATCATCGGCAAGCGTGCGATGCAGGAAAGCGACTTGCTGGCGTTTCAGATCGGCATCTCCATCGGACATCCCGCAGCCGTGATGTGCGCGTACAACGCGGTGAATGGGGACTTTTCCTGCCAGAACAAATACCTGCTGACCGATGTTTTGAAGGGCGAATGGAAATTTCCCGGGTTTGTGCTGTCGGACTGGGGTGGCACGCACAGCACGGTAAAGGCATCGGCTGCCGGACTTGACAATGAGGAGCCGCTCGATAGGTTTTATGGGCCGAAATTGAAAGAAGCGGTGCAGTCTGGCGCCGTTCCGATGGCTCAACTCAACGACCATGTGCATCGGATATTGCGGTCGGAGTTTGCGTCCGGAATCATCGACTATCCAACCCAGAAAAGCGTTGTGCAGGTGCGAAGAGATTTGAAGATCGCGCTGAAAGTTGAAGAGGGCAGCATTGTTCTTTTGAAAGACGCGCACCATATTCTGCCGCTCGATGCCGCAAAGCTTCATTCCATTGCGATCATTGGCTCACACGCCGATTTTGGCATGATCTCCGGCGGCGGATCCGCGCAGGTTGATCCTCCGGGCAGTACCGATCCAGCATGGCAGTCGCACGTCTGGTTTCCGCCGTCGCCGTTGAACGCGGTCAGCGCGCAAGCACCCGCGGCGACGGTGCGGTTCGATTCAGGCAGCGATCCGGCGTCGGCGGCCGCGTTGGCTGCTCATTCAGATGTAGCGATCGTGTTCGTTAACCAGTGGTCCAGCGAAGGCATGGACCTGCCGAATCTCTCGCTTCCGGACAATCAGGATGCGCTGATCGAGCAGGTGGCGGCGGCGAATCCGCGCACCGTCGTGGTGCTTGAATCCAGCACGGCTGTCCTGATGCCGTGGATCCATAAGGTGAGCGCGGTTGTCGAGGCGTGGTTCGCGGGCAGCGACGGCGCGCACGCGGTTGCCAACGTGCTGTTTGGAGATGTGAATCCGAGCGGCAAACTGCCAATTACTTTTCCACTAACCGAGGCCGATCAGCCGCAGCCTGGGATCGTTACTCCGCCGCCCGGCGCGCAGGGATGGGCGGCTGTGATGCGGACGGGAAAAGCCCAGCCGACCTTCAAAGTGGATTATGTCGAAGGCATGAAGGTGGGTTACAAGTGGTACGAGACGGAACACAAGCCGGTGCTGTTTCCGTTCGGGTTTGGATTGTCGTACACGACGTATAGCTACTCCGGGCTGCGAGTGGACGGAGGCGATACTCCGGCAGTGACCTTTACAGTGAAGAACACGGGTAGCCGGGCCGGTGAGGAAATCGCTGAAGTGTATGCGGGGCTTCCGGCCAACACGAACGAGCCGCCGAAACGGCTGGTGGGTTGGAGCAAGGTCGAGTTGAAGGCCGGGGAAAGCAAGCAGGTGCGGGTTGCGGTCCCGCGGCTGTATTTGTCGATTTACGATGAACGACAACAGGGATGGAAGCTGGCGCCGGGCACCTATACGTTTATGGTGGGCGGATCGTCGGCGGACCTTCCGCTGGTTGAAAAAGTCACATTGGGCGGAGGCGGAGAATAGCGTCGGCGATGGCGACGGCTTCGCGCGCGCGCTGAACATCGTGGACGCGGACCAGATGCGCGCCAGCCAATACCGCGGCGGTGATTGCGGCAATTGTGGCGTTATCTCGCCGATCCGCGGGGACATCATGGCCGTAGGCGCGCGCGAGCGTCTTGCCTAGAAACGCTTTGCGCGAAGGTCCTGCCAGCAACGGGTAGCCGAGTGCGTGCAGTTCCTCAAAATGAGCCAACAGAGGATAGTTTTCATCGAGCGATTTACCGAAGCCGAAGCCGGGGTCGAGCACGATGGCTGACGCTTTGACGCCGGCGGCAAGGGCGGCGCGAGAGCGCTCCTTCAATTCACGCAATACGAGCGGGACCACTTTCTCGTGGGCCAGCGGCGGTTGTGTGCGCCATTCGCTGCTGCGACCTCGCGTATGCATCAGAATGACGCCGCATTTCAACTCCGCGCAGGCAGCAGCCATTGCCGGGTCCCACAGAAATCCGCTGACGTCGTTGACGATTTCGCTGCCGGCTCCGACAGCGGCGCGAGCGGTTTCGGCTTTATATGTGTCGATTGAAAGAATTGTGCCGGGTCGCTGTTGCAGGATGCGCTCAACGACCGGGAGTACACGATCCTGTTCTTCTTGCGATGAAATCTCAGGGCGTGTTCCGGGGCGCGTCGACTCGCCGCCAATGTCGAGAATGTCCGCGCCTTCGTTGAGCAGGTGCAGGGCATGGTCAATTGCATCGGCCCCGGAGTAGAATTTTCCGCCATCGGAAAAAGAATCGGGAGTGACGTTGATCACGCCAACGAGCAATGTGCGCTGACCGAGCGCAACCGAACGGGTGCGAAGGTCCCAGCGAAAATGCGGTCGAGGGGCGACGGGCATAGCTTCATTCTAGAGCGGCGGACACGCGGCTTTCATCGTTCGAGTTGCCCGAAAAATTCGGGAGCTTAGACCTCAGCGCCTGAAGGCGTATTCCAGCCGCACGTTATCCCTGGACTAAAGTCCAGGGTCTACCCAAATGAAATAAGGCCGAATAATGGTCGTTTCAATCTGACTTATTCTCCGCGCAATCGCACTCGGCAAGGTGGTACACTCGCGGCCATAGACACAATGATGCGATCCTTTTTCCGCAATACTTTTCTGTTGACCATCGCCTTTGCGTTTGTTTTTCCTTTCGCGGGACTTGCCGCGCACAGGCATCACCGTGCCGCAAGATTGAGCGGCCCAGCCGCATTGTCGCGAGCGATTGACAAATTGCTGTCGAGCCCAGCGGCAGCGCAGGCGCATTGGGGCATCTCGATTACGACGCTCGACGGTCGGGTGATTTACGAAAAGAACGACGCCCAGCTTTTTGCGCCGGCTTCAAATGCCAAGCTGTTCACCACATCCACCGCGCTGGCGTTATTTGGACCGAATGCAACGGTCGAAACGCGTGTCATCGCGCCGAATGCACCGGACGCCGAGGGAACAGTGCACGGAGACGTGACGCTGCTTGGCGCGGGAGACCTGAGCATGTCGAGTCGCGCGTATCCTTTTAGCGAAAAAGCTGAGCAGGAAAGCGAAAAGACAGGTCCGCCCAATCCGCCGTTGGGTGCGCTGGAAGCGTTGGCGGATCAGTTGCAACAGCGCGGGGTGAAGCGCGTCGAAGGCAACATTGTCGGTGACGACGCCGCTTTTCCGTGGGAGCCATACGGCACAGGCTGGGCCTGGGACGATTTGGTGTGGGACTACGGAGCGCCGATTTCTGCGTTAACGATAAACGACAACATCGTGTATCTGACGGTGACGCCGGGTGCGACCCCGGGCGATCCGGTGACGTTTGCATGGAACCCCGCGATAACTGGTACTTATTACACAGTGGAAAACGATGCACGAACGTCGGTGGCGGGATCGCAGCGCTCGCTTGGTTTGGATCGCCCGTTAGGTTCGCGCGAAATTCGCCTTTTCGGAACGATTCCGGCTGGCAGCACTCCATTGCATATTGGGCTTGCGGTGATCGATCCCGCGCAGTTTGCGGCGATTGCGTTTCGCCAGATGCTGAAGGCACGCGGAATTACTGTCACGGGAGCAGCCACGGCGCGCCATCGACAATCGATCGACACCGCGATTTATGAACAAAGCGTGTTGCGACCGCTGGCATTGCCGGATTCCGCGGACGCAAATGAACCGAACCAGGCACCACCGGCGCTGCCGCCCGGCGAAGTGGTGCTGGCCAAGCGGACTTCAGTCCCGCTGCTGGAAGACATCACGGTGACGAATAAGGTCAGCCAGAATTTACATGCGGAGACATTTCTTCGTTTGCTGGGCAAGCGTTTCGGAGAGGATGGATCCATTGAGGAAGGGGCGCGCGTGGTGCGTGCGGAGATGCAGCGGGCCGGGATCCAGCCACAGGATTTCTTTTTCTACGATGGCTCCGGGCTGTCGCCGGAAGATCGAGTTGCGCCGCGCGCCATCACGACGCTGTTGCGATACGTGGCGGAGCAGCCCTGGGGCGCGGAGTTTCGCGGCACTCTGCCGATCGGCGGAATCGACGGGACCCTTTCAAACAGATTTACAACTGGACCGTTGCGCGGGCAGGTTTTCGCGAAGACGGGAACGCTGGAAGAAGTGAACGCACTCAGCGGGTATGTAACGGCGAAGGATGGCCGCACGCTGATATTTTCGATTCTGTGCAACGGGCACATGCCGGAGGCGAAAGGCATCACCCACACCATCGACGCAATTGTGACCGATGCGGCTGAGATGAGTTCAGCAGGGCGGCACAGGGCAAGTCTTGCTCGCAAATGATAAATTGAGGAGGACAAAATGTCTGAAAAGAAACCGCAAACCTACGCCAACCACAAGCGATTCGATCCGTGGTTCCACTATTTTATAGGGCCAGTTTTGATTATTACTGTCGGATGGAGCATCGCGCATGTGGTGCGTCATCCCAGTCCCGACAATGGGTGGCTGGTCGTGGTGGCCTTCGCCCTGGTTCTGCTTTCGGTGAAGGCACGCACATTCGCATTGAAAGCACAGGACCGAGTAATCCGCCTGGAAGAGCGGATGCGTCTGACAGCGCTTTTGCCGGAACCGTTGCGCGCGCGGATTGGCGAGTTGGAAATTCGGCAATTGATTGCGTTGCGCTTTGCCTCGGATGCGGAGATACCCGCGCTGGTTGAGCGGACGCTCAACGAAAATCTTTCGTCCAAGCAGATCAAGCAGGCAATCCAGAACTGGCGTCCAGATTATTATCGGGTTTGACGCGTTGTCTGTGCATTGGCGGGGCACCGTTTCGCCAGCTACACTAGAAAAAGAGTAGGTCTGTTGACATCCCTCGGCAAAGAAGATGTTGTCATCCTGGGCGCAACGAAATGGAGCGAACGATCTTGCGGTTTTCCGGCGAAATGCGAGGTCCTTCGCGTTGCTCAGGATGACAGATTTTTTGTTATGGAAGGGTGTCACAAGAGCCAAGGAGCGTCAGTTTTTCCGGTGATAGATGGATAAACGAACTGCCAGCATTGCGGCGCACGAAACAATCGAAAGCGAGCGGAAGCCCCGGCCCAAAGACGGCGCCGCCAGATTTCCCGGCGTGGCTGCGATTGCGTTTTGGATGCTGCTGGAAGCGATCATCGGAGTCGCAGGCGTGTTGAGCGGGCACTTTGTCAGCCACGACTCGCGGTTGGCGGTGCTGGCGGTGGCAACGCTGCTGGCGCTGGCCGGGCTTGGCCTGCTGCGGATGCGGCGCTGGGGATGGGCGCTGGCGCTGGCAGCCGCATTTCTCACCAGCAGCTACGGCATCTACGTCATCCTGCGCTTTCACCAGAACGATTACTGGGTGATGACGCTGGCGAATTTCATTTTCTTCTTCTACCTGATTCGCCCGGAGATTCTGCGGCGGCTACGTTGATACGTTTCGTCCGCCATGGAAGAAGCCGCCAGTTCCTCCACTTCGCGTACCACCCCAATGCGCAAAATGTGCGCATCGGGGACCCCGGTTGCGCTTCGCTCGGGATGGCAAACTTGCGGGCGCAAACTACTTGAGACAGCGAGCGAAGAAGGCAAACATGCGCCGGTCAGCATCGGCTGTGTCCTGCGGGCGGTAGCCATTTTTGTTGCTGGGATTCTGAAAGGCGTGGCCGGCGTCGGGATACTCCTTCACATTGACCGGGTGGCCAATGGCCTTCATGGCGGCGGCAAAGTCCCGAACATCCTGGGGTGTGATGCCGCGGTCGAGCGCTCCGAAGTTGCCTAGAATCGCAGCGTGGATTTTCTTCAACTGCGCCGGCTCGGTTTCGAGCGCTCCGTAGTTGATGGCGACGGCGCGCAGCGACGGCTCCGCAATGGCAAGCTGCATTGCAAAACTGCCGCCCATGCACCAGCCCACCGCGCCGATGCGGTCTGCCTGGATATATTTCAACGTTTTGAGGTAGGCGACGCCGGAGCGAAGATAACGAACGCCGCGATCCTGCGGCAACGCGCGCATCAGCTCATGCGCAGTTTCCGGATCGGTGGCGACCTGGCCGCGATATAGATCGACGGCCAGCGTCACATAGCCGTGCCCGGCAAACATTTTGGCCTGCTGCTTCACCCAATCGTTCAGCCCCCACCACTCATGGATGACGACAATCGCAGGAAATGGCCCAGCCCCCTGGGGACGGTAGAGAACGCCATGGACGGTCTCGGAGCCACTGTGAAAGCTGACATTTTGCGGGCCAATTACATTGTTGGCAAGCCTGGGTTGCGCGGCCGCGGAAGACACGCAGGCCAGTGAAAAGAGTATCGACAAGAGCCCGATTGCACGAAAGATGGTTTTCATACGGATTCATTCTCGCCGGAGGAATTTTGAAGAGCCGTTGGAATGCGACCAAGCGAACTTGAATGCTTTCATCAACTAAGATACACCGGGTTTGCGCGAATTCCGCAGAGATTTGGAATAGAGCGGTTCTGGTTGACATCCTGCTGCAACGAAGATGTTGTCTGCCTCAGTGCAACGAAGTGGAGCGAAGGACCTTGCAATTTTCCAGCGAAGCGCGAGATCTTTCGCGTTGCTCAGGATGACAGATTTTTTCTTTATAGAGGGATGTAAACAATTCAGATGAAGCCAAGGCGGGTTCAGGGGATGCGGGAACGTTCATCTCATGTGCATTCCGCCGTTTACGTCCAGGACATGACCGGTGATATAGGCGGCCTGATCAGAGGCGAGAAAAACGACGGCGTGGGCCACATCTTCCGGTGTCCCGGCGCGGTCCAACGGAATCTGCGTCAACATGGCGGTTCGTTGCTGCTCGTTCAAAACGTCAGTCATCGGCGTGGAGATGTAGCCGGGGGCGACAGCGTTCACGGTAATGTTGCGGGAAGCCAACTCGCGCGCCAGAGACATGGTCAAGCCGATCAAGCCAGCCTTGCTGGCGGCGTAATTTGCCTGGCCGGCCTGGCCGGTTTCACCCACGACGCTGGCAATGTTGATAATGCGTCCCCAGCGAGCCTTCAACATGCTGGAAGAAACGGCCTGGGTGAGCAAAAACGAGCCGGTCAGGTTGGTATTCAGCACGGCGTTCCAGTCGGCGAGCTTCATACGGAGCATTAGATTGTCCCGCGTGATGCCGCCGTTGTTCACTAGGATTTCTATTTTTCCGTAATGCGCGATGATCGCTTTCGTGGCGGACTTGATTGAGTCTTCGCTGGACAGGTCCATTTCAAACGGCATGGCGTGACCGCCCGAGGCTTCGATTTCCGCCGCGACTTCGGCCAGCTTCGACGCGTTGCGAGCAGCCAGGGCGACGCTTGCTCCCGCCTTGGCAAGCGCCAGCGCACAGGCGCGCCCAATACCTTGCGATGCGCCGGTCACCAGAGCAACTCGGCCATTCAAATCGATCATGCGATCCACTCGCCGCTTGCCGAGCGCGTTTTTCCAGCTCGCCGTAGCTCATTAGATTTCATGGATTTTATGATACCTCTCGCGTGAGATTCATCTGAGGGCTGGCAGGACCATAACTTTTTCCAATCGCCTTTTTCTACGACAACAAGCGGTAATCATCCAGGAACCCAGATAAGCCAAGAGTCGAGAATTGTCTTGACACGATCATCCTGCCTGGGGTGCAGTAGGAGCAACTCTTATGGTCTGGCGTTGAATTGGCGGGGGATATCCAGCTCTGTTAATCGCGAATCTTCCGATGCGAGTTTGTTCGGCGGACGCGAAGTTTCTGAAAGGACGGTTATGAAATTATTCACTTATTTCGGTACAAGTCTCGCGGCAGGCGCATTTCTGCTTGCCGGTACGCTGGCGCTGGCACAAACCACTTCGGCGGCAAGGAATATGCAACCGCGCGATGCAGCCGGCGTGCAATCGTCTGGACAGAAGACCCAATCCGGCCATGCTGCTGGCTTGGCCGTAAATGAGCACGGAAGCCGCGGCCATAATGGCATGGCCGCAAAGAGCATTGCAGTTGACCACGCTGGAGGCAATGGCGTCCAGCGCATGGCCGATGACAAAACGACCGGTGTGAATCCGTTGTATGAATCGAAGGACAAGATGAACTCCAAGCCAAACACAGGTGCTTCGAAGGTTGAGCCCTACAAGGATGGCGAGGACATGACGACTCGATACCGTCCTGGAAACAACAAAACGACGATTAATTCCATCGCCGTCGATCACGCGGGCGGCAATGGCGTCCGGCGTATGGACAGAGGGCAGAACGCTGGAACATCCAGCAATCTTGGTTCATCCGCTGAAACACAAAAGAAAAAGCACCTGGCGGGGGTGAAGTATCAAGACCGTACGAGCGGAGGCGGCAACAACGCTCGCGGCCTCGCCGTTAATGAGCAGGGTAGCTCCAGCGCTCCGGTCAGACGGCGGCGCTAGACCAGTTCTCCTGAATGTGTATCGGAGCAATCGATCTTTACGCAGCCTTTCCTTAAAGAAAGGCTGCACACAACGGATTGTAGCAATCTACACCATCAGGAGAACTGGTCGGGTCGGCATATTCAAAACGAACGGGAGACGATCGCCATTGATATGGAAAATCGTTTCCCGTTGCTTTTTATCGGGATTGCTGTTGTCCCCAGTTACGGCCTGGAATTTACGCCGTTTTGTTCAGCGCGGCCTTTGCCTGGGTTGCGAGCGCGGTAAATCCGGCGGGATCTTTGGCGGCGATATCTGCCAGGATCTTGCGGTCAAGCTCAACGCCAGCTAATTTCAGGCCGTGGATCAACTGCGAATAGCTCATTCCGTTCAGCTTGGCGGCCGCGCCAATGCGGACAATCCAGAGGGAGCGGAACTGGCGCTTCTTTTCGCGGCGGCCGCGATAAGCAAATTTCAATCCGCGTTCGACGGCTTCTTCTGCGGCCTGGTAGAGCTTGGATTTAGTAAGAAAATAGCCGCTGGCGCGCTTCAGAATCTTCTTGCGATATTCTTTGCGTTTGTTGCCACGTTTGACGCGGGGCATGGTTGAAATCTCCTTTTTGCGTTTCGTTTTGCGGCTGGAGGGAGGAGTCGTAGGCATGAAAGCCTGCGCTGAATACCCTCTTCACTCGCTTCTTACTCTGATCTGTCGCGGAAGGATTAGTTCCGGGGGCCTCGAACGCGTGCGGGCCCGGCTTTTGTGGCAAAGCCGATCAGGCGTACGGAATCATGCGCAGCACCTTGGGCAGGTCGGCGTCCGAGACCATTGCAGATGCGGCGAGGTGCCGCTTGGTCTTGGTTGCCTTCGAGGTAAGGATGTGGCGCATGAAGGCCTGGCCACGCTTGACTCGACCGCTTCCGGTCTTCTTAAAGCGCTTGGCCGCGCCTTTGTGCGTCTTCAGTTTCGGCATGGTGTTTCCAATCGAACGACAGTTTTACGGCTTCGATTAGTATACGGTACGGACGAGGGGATGGCGTTCCAAATACGTGCTATTTCGTCTATAAGGCAAACTATCACGTATTTGTGATAAGCTGATAGCTCCGGTAGATGCCTATGCTTTTATCGTATCTGCCGGACTATTTAGGGGCTCCTGCGGGGGCCCCTTACTTCTTTAGGACGGTTATGAAGCGTCATGCAATTTTCGTAGATGCTGGATATGTTTTTGCCCAAGGCTCCGTGTCGATTTCTGGAAGCAATTCCCAGCGCACACAACTGAAGCTCGATGAAGCTGAGATCGTCCGTCAATTAAAATTTCTGGCGCTACGCCAGAGCCCTGGGGTACCGCTCCTTCGCGTCTACTGGTATGACGGTGCCCGGAATGGCCCAACTCTCGACCACTTGGCACTTGCAAATATGCAGGATGTCAAACTGCGACTTGGGTCGATCAATAGCGTCGGCGAGCAAAAGGAAGTGGATTCCCTCCTGGTGACGGACCTGATCGATCTCGCTCGGAATCAGTCCATTTGCGATGCCACGCTGGTGACTGCCGACACGGATGTGCGCATTGCCGTATTAATCGCGCAGAGTTTTGGGGTCCGTGTTCACCTGATTGGGCTTGAACCTAGTCGGGTCTCCCAATCGCAATCGTTGCGACAAGAAGTTGATACGGTACATGAAATATCTAAAGCGGACGTCGCCAGATTTCTCAAAATCTCGCTGCCGATATCCCCCAAAATCAAACTTGATGAATGTTCGGCAACTCCGTTAGCCGCTGTGCGATCAGCGGGCCCCCCTCATGAGGCAACGAGCCGGACAGGGATCGAAGCAGACCGAACCCTTGAACAAATACTTGGGGATGCGATTCAACGAACCCTGGTTTCTGCGAACTCGGATGATATTTTGCGATTGTGCGCCGCTCTTGAAATTTCAAGAGACATTCCGCAAGAATACGATCGGCGGCTACTGGGAACATGTCGAGCGCTACTCGGAAGAAACTTGACAGGGGATGAAAGGCGGGAGATGAGATCGGGCTTTATACGCCATGCGTGCACGGCTCGGACGGATTCAAAACTCGAATCCCGCTCGCAATAAAAAATGTTGCAAAAGTCGGTTACCCGGCAAATCAGGTCGTAAAGCGGATCAGCTATGCCGGCTCGATCTTGAAAACCGAGATTCCGCCGCCGCTTGTCTTGTCTTTCTTAACCGTGCAGTTCAACATTTTCAATTCGGTTTCCGTATATGTTTCGGCGTTGCCATCGGCCCAAAGATCAGTGAATCGATAGGCTGCGTGTCCGCTAAACCCGATTTCCTTCAACGGAATTCTCAATTTTAGATTTGCATCCTGGTCAATGCTTCTGTTTCCGGCGATGCAAATTGCGCTGCGATCACTCCATCGAATATACGGAACCGGCACTTCAATGTCAGATTTGTACGGTATGGCCTTCAAGTTGGGTTCTCGTCGGTCTGGCCATGCGCTCAGAATTTCTGAATATTGCTTGCGAATGGCAATCATTTTCTTGACGTCATTGAACATTTCTCGATGTTTGGATTCCTTCAGTTCGATCCAATTGAGCATGTTTCCATAAAGCCAGCGTCCCTTCCCAGGATTCTTTCCGCCATAAAGATCGGGCGACAGACCGGGTGAAGCGTGGAATGTCGCATCGAACTCCTCTCCCGAGAAGAAGATCGGAATCATTGGAGAGAATAAAGCGGAGTAGCCGAAAATAGATCGACTACCCTGAGCGACATACGGATTTTTATCCAGAGGAAACCCGGCCCAGCCGTTGTCATGACAGCTTAGCTCGACGGAAGATGCTCCCCAGGCAAGAGTTGCAATGTAAATGTTCGCGCTGGGCCCGATCACGAGCGGTCCAGACGACGACGATATTGTGGCTTCAACGAAAATCGGATGGGTCTGCCATCCCCTGGTAAGAAGCTTCCATTCCTGCCCGAGATCGTCATTGACCGTGATGTTTTCAATCGGATTTTGAGAAACCCCATCCAATCGGAGCTGAACATCTGGGAGTCCGTCCGGTTTGGCAGGAACATCTCCGGCTCGGCGACCGACTTTGTCGGCAGTGAGACCGACTAATCGCACACCTAATTCTCCTGCGCTTTTAGTGTCTCCGTGAACCACAGTATGGTCGGCATATTCGATCTCGACGCGATAGTAGCCCGTTCTGCCGAATTTGCGGTTATAGAAACCAGGCAAGTCATTTACCAGGACTTTGCTCAGGTCCCCCGAGTCAGTATTGCCGATAACATTGGCTCTCTGCGTAAAATCGGTCACCCCGGGAATTACCCAGTTGCCCTCCTCCCAGATAACGATTGGATGTCCGCTTGCAGCCCCGTTTTGCCGAATGCGTTCCCACAAATCCGGGCGGTAGATGGCAACGTCCAGGCGGTAGCCATCCACCGCGTAGGTCGTCACAAAATCGGTGTAAACTTTCACCCACCAATCGTCTAAATCTGTATGTCCGCCAGTCCAATCGAAATCGGCCATGCCCCAGGTACTACCGCGAAACCAGTTCGGGTGCGCTTTGACCAGGGGACTATCCTCCATCAACCCGTGGGTGATTACGTCGAGAAATACGCGGATGCCACGATCATGGGCATCTCGGATGAGCGAATGGAATTGCTGCGCAGTGCCGAGCGTGGGATCAAATTTATCGGGTTCGATCACAGCGTATTGCGTCCAGATATTGTAGAAATGATGCGGATCGCAAAGCGAGTATCCGGTCAACCAAACGCCTGTGATGCCTAATTCCTCAAGGTAATCCAATTTGGCGCGAAGGCTGGCGAAGTTGCCGCTCTCGGGACCATTCGGCGAAGTGAATCCCTTGGTGGCGATTTCATAGATAATTAGGCTTTCCGTCCATGATGGCGAAGGCGGCTGCGCCAGGGGAACCAGTGCACTCGATCGTGGGCGCGTACAGCTGCCC
>JBOGLY010000024.1:0-12703 GCA_050746425.1 Acidobacteriaceae bacterium | reverse complement strand
GAACACGCCCATCTGTTCCAAATCGTCTCCGCGCATCCACTATCAATAATTCAATCGCCAATCAATCTCAAGGACTTTTTCCGCAGCTTGTTCAGGCGCTGAGGCCCGGGGTATGCCAGCAGCCAACCTGAAGTGGAACAGGGAGAAGATCATTTCAGCAGTAGTCCGCGTTCGCTGGCGAGCAGATCGCGCATGGTTTCGCGGCGGCGAATCAGTCGGTGTCGATTGCCCTCAACCAGCACTTCGGCCGCGCGCGGTCGAGAATTGTAGTTGGAGCTGAGCGACATTCCATACGCGCCTGCGTCAAGTAGCGCGAACGATTCCCCGCTCTTCAACGCAGGGAGTTCACGGTCTCGCGCGAAAAAATCTCCGGTCTCGCACACAGGGCCCACCACATCGACAACGGTTGATGCACGAGCCGGTTCGCGCCGCAAGGGCAGAATGGAATGATAAGCCTGGTAGAGCGCCGGGCGAATCAAATCGTTCATCGCCGCGTCCGCGACGACAAAATTTTTCACTCCGTTGCACTTGATGTAAAGCACCTGCGACACCAGCGCCCCTGCCTGAGCGACAATAAAGCGACCCGGCTCCAACAGCAGTTCGCCATCGAATCCGGCCAGCGCGGCGCGAATGTTCCGTGCATACTCCACTACCGCGGACCTCGGATTGAATTCCGCCCGATTCTCTCCGCTTTCGGGTTGCCGAGGGTCGTCGTAGGAAATGCCAAGGCCGCCGCCGGCATCGATGTGCCGAATCTTTATTCCGTGAGAAGCTTTCAGTTCCCGCACCAGTTCCGATACGCGCTGTAAAGCCTGACCAAATGGCCCAGTGTCGCGAATCTGCGAGCCAATATGCACGCTGACGCCAGTGGGAACCAGATGCGGACTGCGGGCCGCGCGCTGGTAGAGCGCGGTCGCGTCTCCTATCGCCACGCCAAATTTGTGCGCCGTCATCCCAGTAGAGATATAAGGATGCGTTGCCGCAAACACATCCGGATTGACGCGCAATGCGATTGGAGCGCGCTTGCGAATATGCCTCGCCCGTTGCTCCAGCAGGTCGAGCTCGGCAGGGCTTTCGACGTTGAAGACCAGAATTTTTGCTGCCAGCGCCGCGTCGATCTCCGCCGCGGTTTTGCCGACTCCTGAAAATACAACTCGGCGCAGACTCGGCCTGGCGGCCCGGCGAACACGCTCCAGTTCCCCGCCGGATACGATGTCAAATCCCGCTCCCGCGCCCGCCAGCAACCGCAGAATGGACAGATTGGAATTCGCCTTTACGGAATAGCAAAGCGTGGCCCGCATCCCAGAAAAAGCTTCCGCGAACATCTGTACGCGCTCAAGAATATTGCTTGCCGAATAGACGTACAGGGGAGTGCCGTAATCGCGCACAAGACGGGCCAGCGGCACCCGATCGCAGAACAGATCGCGGCCCTGAGCGCCGCCATAGTGGAACGGGCGCGCAAGGCCTGGAGAGATCGCTTTCAATTGACTTTCCTTGGGGCGCTCGAGGTTCGTTGCGCGATGTATTTGCGGTCCAGAAAATTGCCGATCAAGTCGGCGATTTTTTGTGGCTGTTCCAATGGAGCATAATGTCCGGCGTCTGGAAGCACATGAAACTCGGCGTCTGGGGCCCGCTCGGCAATTACGCGCATCTCGGCCGGCGTGCTGCCCTGGTCTTCTCCAGCGGCAATGGCGCAAACCGGAGCAACAATCGTGTGAAGCGTCGGAACCGAATCCGGCCTCTCCATAAGACCCTGTTGCACGGCGAGCATCGACTCCAGCGTGACTGAATTCATCATGTCGCGGGCAACGGCGCGGACTTCCGGATGGTCCCGCCTTGCCGTCGGCCCGACCAGTGTGTCGGCGGTGCGATCGAAAAATTTCGCCAACCCTCCAGGCTGTTGCGCGGCCTGCATCGCTTCCTGCCGGGCAGTACGGCTGGCGTTTGAGTCCGGCTGGGGCTTGCCGCAGGCAAATACCAGCGCGGCCATTTCGCGCGGAAAACGCCGCCAGTATTCGTACAGCGCATAGCTGCCAATCGAGCAGCCGACAAATGCGGCGCGCGTAATATTCAGGGCTTGCAGCAATGCATGAGTGTCTTCAGCGAGCTTCGCCATGGTGATTGTTCCGGTTCCGGCCGTGGACTTGCCATGCCCGCGCAGGTCGATCAGCGTCAGGCGATAGCGGTCGGCGAGACGCTCGGCAACGGGAATCCAAAATGCATGATGGACGGGCGTGGGGTGCAGCAGAACGACATCCGGACCCGCGCCTAGAGTTGTGGCGAATAGACGCGCTCCCTCGCGCTCAATCTGCACTGACGACTCGATTGGCATTACGTTCCACTATAAATGGCGAGAACGCTTCCGCTCTCCGCTGCAAGCTTTGCCGGCAATTCTTTCAACCCCGCCTCCAACTGTCGCCCTGGGCCAAGACGGGGTGCCCCATTCAAGCCGTTTTTTGGCTTGAGTGGGATTGAAGATGCCGCGGATGCTTGTAATCCCGATGACGTGGGTAAACGCGTCACTGAGAGTTCACCCTCGCGATGCAAAACTCAATATGCCTGCGGGGTGGATGGCGGCGCAGGCGGCACGGGAGGCGCTGGCGGAACATACGGCGGCTGCATCCCGAACGGAACCTCTTCGGGGATCACCATCCATGCCACCACGTAAGCAACTTCCATCACTGGGAAAATAAGAACGCCCAGCAGCACTGTGATGATGCGGGTGGCAGTCAAGTCCCATCGATAGCGAAGCGCAAAGGCCGCGCAGACACCCGCAAGCATTCGCTGTGCCTGCGGCCGGTACATGGTGCTCGCAGGCGACGCGGCAAAGACACTACTATTGGCAGGCGCGCCGCAACCAGGACAGAAATTCGCCCCTCCCGGCAAAGGCTTCCCGCATTGATGACAGAACATGAGGCTACCCCCTTGGGCCATATATTAAAGCCGTTCACGCTTGATGGAGAACGACGGTCCCAAATACACTGCACTGAGTTATACGCAAGGGACTGCCCTCCGGTTCCGCATAAAAAATGGCATGGGATTTTGCGGTCAACTGGAACTAACTATTTGCCGGAATACTGAGATTTCTCGTATTCGACTGCCCGCTGGGCCTGGTCGGAATTGGCGCCCAAGGCAAGAACGGCTTCGTACTGTTCTTTTGCCTCGGCCCGCTGTCCCAGCAAATCCAGCATTTCTCCCGCGGCAAGGTGGGCGCGTCGCTTCATCAGCCTGGAAGCTGTCGGCTGCGTGGTTGCAGACTCATAGGCGCTCGCCGCCTCAGCGATCTGGCGCTGACCGCGGGCCGCTTCGCCCAAACCGTAATAGGCCATTTCAAGGTGCGGGTCAGGATAGTAGCCGCCCGGAGCGGTTGCGCGCTCGATCAGCGCCTTATAAGCCGCGATGGCGCTCATTCCCTGGCCAGAATCTTTCAGCAGATTGGCCTGCTCCAGCGCAAACAAAAAATCGTGCGGATATTCACTCACCAGACCGTCGATTACGGTGATCGCTTTCGCATACTGGGCCTCTCGCCGAAGGAAAATTGCGAGCGCGGTGCGGGCCGAAACCGAATTGATAATGCCTTCGCGACCGACCAACGCGAGCTCCTTCAGGCCTTTCGATTTCGAGCCATGGATGCCCACCAGCCCAGCTAGAACTTTGTAAGGGAATGCCAGACTCCCCAGCACATACTCGTGAACGCCGACGATCAGATAGCAATCGATATAATTCGGGTCAAGTTTCAGGACCGCGTCATCGTCCCTGCGAGAAGACATTGCCAGACGAAGTGCCGCAACATATTTCTTCTCTACCATTCCGATATAAAGCGTCTCAAGACTGGTGGCAAACCCGCGCGCAAACAGGGCATCCGCATCGCTTGGATTGGCGGCGAGCCTGCGGTCGCTCAATTCGACCGCGCGCCGGTATAAAGCTTGGATTTTTGCCGTGGCTTGCATGTTTTCGGTCACCGGATGCTTGCCGGATAAGAAACCATCCTCCACATAAAGAGTGGTGTCGAGCAGATCGAGCCGGTACAGCTCCCGAAACACGGCATTGTTCAAGACATAATCGACCGCCATTGGATTGTCTGGGTGTTGCGCGACGATCTTGTCGAACAGCACCTGCGCGTTGGCGTAATCGAGATTGTAAAAATCTCCATACGCAGCCTGGACCTCCGGCGTAAGATTCAGCGGATCGGTGTCCGTGCCGTTGGGGGCCTTCACTACAGCGAAAGCCGGCAGCGCAACAGCGGAACACATTACGGCAAGCAGGCACTTGCGAATCCACCGTGAAAGAAAGCCCGCAGGCTCGTTCGATTGTGCGGCGAAATGAAAACGGCCGAAAAAAAACTCCCGGGGCTGAACTAAATGAACCTGGGGCATAAGAGTTGGACGAACACCTTCAGTTTCGGCTTAGTTGCAGGGTCACGCAAGTTATGTCAGGATTCATTTTCATCTTTCCTCCGCATCGGTTATGGTCTACCCTGTAGCCGATGACACGAGCCGAACTGTTGCGCGCCTTGATACGTCAGGCGAAGTCGAACGGTTTTGAGTTCCGCAAGTGGTACGTGGGGCGCATGGGCCTGCCATGGAATAGCTTTGAAGACGCCGTGCATACGCTTGCGGACCAGCGTCGGTATTACGCGCTCCTGTTCGCACATGAATTCGCGGAATCGTTTTGGCGCACCGGAAGCAAAATGACCTTTGTCGTTCCGACCAGCACGTTTACACGGATTTCAAAGGACGGCACAGTTCGTGTGGTGGAACGAAAAGGCCATATTCGGCGGTCGGTGGTGCCGGAAGCGTGGCGCTACCATGTGAAGGAAATGGCGGGGACCGACGAACCGCTGCGATACATCCGAAAATTTTTGTTGATCGAAGAAGATCTGGCGGGCATTCCCTATAGCAGCGACGAGGATGAGTTGCCGGGAGTCGAGCCAACTCAGCAAAGCGTCTTGAACGACCAGCCGTAGCAGCCCGTTACTACCAGACAACGTCGAATCATTCCCATTCGATCGTCCCCGGCGGCTTGGAAGTGATGTCATAGACGACGCGATTGATGCCCTTCACCTCATTGACAATGCGGCTCGACATGCGCTTCAGCACGTCGTACGGCAGCGGGACCCAGTCGGCGGTCATGCCATCTTCGGAGTGAACCGCACGGATCGCGCAGGTATTGGCATAGGTGCGCTGGTCGCCCATCACGCCGACACTCCTTACAGGAAGCAGCACCGCGAACGATTGCCAGATTTGCCGATAAAGTCCGGCGGCCTTGATTTCATCGACGACAATTTCATCGGCGTCCTGCAGAATGGCGACGCGTTCCGCAGTGACCTCGCCGACAATGCGCACCGCCAGGCCAGGACCTGGAAACGGTTGCCGCTGCAGGATGTCTTCCGGCATTCCCAGATCGCGACCGATGCGGCGCACCTCATCCTTGAAAAGATCGCGCAGCGGTTCAATCAATTTCAATTTCATGATTTCCGGCAGACCACCCACGTTGTGATGGCTTTTAATGGTCTGCGAAGGCCCTTTCACGGAAGAAGACTCGATCACGTCCGGATAGAGAGTGCCCTGGACAAGCCAGTCGATTGAAGCCGCTGGAGCAGATACGGATGAACCGGCAGACGAACCGGCCTGTGGCGTGAGGAGTTGGCCAATGCGGTGGGCCTCCCGATCGAAAACGGCGATGAATTCGTTGCCGATAATTTTGCGCTTTGTTTCCGGATCGGAGACTCCAGCAAGCAGCGAGAGAAACTGCTGCCCGGCATCAACGGCGACCAGATTCAGGCCAAGCTTGCCGCGCAGATTCTCCTGCACCTTGCGAAACTCATCTTTGCGGAGCACTCCATTGTCGACGAATACGCAGGTGAGCCGGTCGCCAATCGCGCGATCGACAAGCACCGCAGCCACAGAGGAGTCGACGCCGCCCGACAAGCCGCAGATCGCGTGGCCATCGCCGACCTGCGCTCGAATGCGCTCGACCGTGCTCTGGATGAAATGCTCCGGGGTCCAGTCTGGCGCGACCTTGCAGATGCGAAACAGAAAATTCCGAAGGACATCTTTTCCGTGCCTTGTGTGATGGACTTCTGGATGAAACTGTACCGCCCAGATACGTCGCGATTCGTCGGCAACCCCGGCCAAAGCGTTTGACGTTTTCGCGGTGACGGAAAATCCCGGAGGCAGCTCCAGCGCCTCATCGCCGTGCGACATCCAGACCGGCAGGCGAGATGGCAGACCTTCAAACAGTAAGGTTGAGCCGACAATTTCAACATCGGCATGGCCATACTCGCGGCGGTCCGCCGAGCGTACCTTGCCGCCCAGGTGATGCAGGATGTAGTGCAAGCCATAACAGATGCCCAGCACCGGCACGCCCATCGCAAGCACTCGCGCATCCGCCGGCGGCGCGTCCGCGTCGTAAACCGAGCTGGGACCTCCAGACAGAATGATGCCGGCTGGGTCCAACTGCTGGATGGTTTCAAATGATGCGGTACACGGCAGCACAACGGAATACACATTCTGCTCGCGAATGCGTCGCGCAATCAGTTGCGTGTATTGCGAGCCAAAATCGAGGATGACGATGGTTGAGTGAGCCGCGGCGTGCTTGGTTTCCATGGGATATTGCCCAGTGTATCAAGCGCGCCTTCGCGGAAACATCGACAATGTATGAGGGAAGGTAAAGAACTCCAACGATCAAAACGATCTGCTCAAGTATCTGCGTCAAGTCTGAGCGACCGTCAACAAAGCGAACGATCTCGGCTCAGGCAACCCGGACGCGCTTAATTTGACAATATGTTGTCATATTGACAACATGGTGATGACAACATGATGTCAACTTGACAGCATGTTGTCGGATTCAAGCAGCTAACGCTGAGGTTGGCGGTTTGCGGCGCGCCATATTTCCACAAATCCGACGATCCGTGCGACCTGGAAAAAGTCGGACGCCATCATATACACCACCGTAACAATCGCCCACCAACTGTAGAGCCACACTCCAGAGATGTCTTCCTTGAACGGCACTGGCGTGACGCAAAACACCATCGCAAGCACGATCAGCGCTGACTTTACAACTCCGAGGACCAGGTTGATTTCCACCAGTTTTGAACGCAGGCCGCGCAGCGAGCCTCGACCGAAGCGCAGCGAATTGCGCAGGCTCGCAACCATCCCGGTGCCTTCCAACAGCGCAAGCAGCGGCGCGATGCTGAAGACCCAACTGATGATCGCCCACATAAAGAAGATGGCGAACGACAGGGCGATGGCCTGAACGAAATAGAAAACCAGGTCGGGCGCGGAACCGCTCAGCGAATCCCAGGCCGCCCAATGCAATCCAACAAACCAGAGAGCGACACTCGCTCCCAGCGCGACAATGCGGAGCAGTTGCAGTCCGACCATCAGCCAGGGAGCGAAACGCAAGCTCGCATCGTATTTTTTAAGCACCGCGGAGCGACCAAATCCAGAGGCAAGCGCCCATGCGATCGCAAGCACCGGCAGCAGCCAGCGCGCGACCTCGCGAATAGGAGGCAGCAGCACATCGGCAACGGCGGAAACAATTTGCGCCGCAGTGACGGTATCGATCAGCGAGAAATGCGCAACGCCGGTCCGCGTCAGAGAGACGGAGGAAAGAATTCTGAAGAGTTCCCATGCCACCAGAATTGATGCGGGAATGCCGAATCCCCAACGCCACAACAACTCCAGGCCCAGCAAAGACGGCCGCTTCCAACAGAGCGCGATGGTGTGCAAAAAAGATTGCGTGCCGCGAATGGGCGTTGCCTCAGTTGAGAGCCGTGTTGCTTCAGCTTGTGCGGCCTGTACTTGCATAAACCTGCCAATCGTAGAAACGTCTTGGCTCTGTTGACATCCTTATTATGACGAAAAATCTGTCATCGAGGTCGCGGCGACGACCGAAGGACCTCGTGTTTCGCCGGGAAAACCGCAAGGTCCTTCGCTTCACTGCGTTACGCTCAGGATGACAACATCTCTTCTGGCGCAGTATGTCAACAAAGCCAAACGTCGTCTCAGATCAGTTCTCATCATTACCTGACGACGAAATTTACCAGCTTGCCGCGCAGCAGAACGACTTTCACGATCTCTTTTCCGGTCAAAGCCGCGTGAATTTTCGGATCTGCGAATGCGGCCGCGCGCAAGAGTTCCTCATCGCTTTCGGCCGGGACGGAAACTACCGCGCGCAATTTCCCGTTGATCTGCACGGGGACCTCCAGCACATCTTCGGCGGCCAGCGCTTCATCGTATCGCGGCCATGGCGCGCGCAGCAACTGAGAGTCTTCCTCTAACTGCGACCAAAGTTCCGCCGCCAGATAGGGTGCAAACGCCTGCAGCATCAAAATCAGATTGCGCGTGATCGCATAGAGTACGGAGTCGGCAATGCCCCCGGAAGCGAGCGCTTTTTCTTGTGCCGTCAAGTCGTTCACCAACTCCATAATGGCGGCAATGCAGGTGTTGAAATGCCAACGACCGTCGAACTCCTGAGTCAGGCGGCGAATCGTCTGATGCAGCCTGCGCAGCAGTTTTTGCTCCAATGGATTGCATGCGGCGGGCAACGGTTGCGAACGTCCGGCAATTGCTCGCGGCATGGACTGCGCGGCAAACCGGTAGACGCGGGAGAGAAACCGGCTGATGCCGGCGACACCATCTTCCTGCCAATCCAGATCGCGGTCCGGCGGCGCGGCAAACAGAGAATACATGCGTGTCGCATCCGCGCCATAGCGCGCAAGCATATCGTCGGCGGGAACCACGTTGCCTTTGGACTTCGACATCTTCGCGCCGTTCTTGATGACCATGCCCTGGGTAAACAACCGCTCCACTGGCTCGTCATTTTTCACGAGATTCAGATCGCGCATGAGTTTGGTCCAGAAACGCGAATAGATCAGGTGCAGAATCGCGTGCTCGACCCCGCCAATATATTGATCGATTGGAAACCAATACGCAGCCGCGGCCGGATCGAATGGAAGGCGCGAGTTTTTGGGGTCCGTGTAGCGATAAAAATACCAGGAAGAATCGACAAATGTGTCCATCGTGTCGGTCTCTCGCCGCGCCGCGCCGCCGCACTTCGGGCAAGCCACGTGGGCAAATTCCGGCACGCGAGCCAGCGGTGATCCGCCTTGCTGCGTGATCTCAACCTTCTGCGGCAACAGAATTGGAAGCTGCTCCTCCGGCACCGGCACCAAGCCATCTTTGTGGCAATAGACGATCGGAATCGGCGTACCCCAGTAGCGTTGGCGGCTGATACCCCAATCTTTCAGTCGAAACGTAGTCGAGGCCTTACCAAACCGATGTTCCTGCGCGAATGCCGTCATCTTTTTCTGGGCTTCCACGCATCCCAGCCCAGTGAATTCGCCGGAGTTGATCAACAAGCTGTCTTCGTGGGTATACGGCAGCAGCGGTTCCGCGTCGCGATTCTCGCCGTTGCTTTCGTGGCGCGGCAATACGACAATCTTCAATTCCAACCCGTATTTTTTGGCAAATTCATAATCGCGTTCATCGTGCGCCGGCACAGACATCACAGCGCCTGTTCCGTAATCCATCAATACATAGTTAGCGACCCAGATGGGCACCGCTTCCTGAGTAAATGGATTGGTGGCGAAGCGCCCGGTTGCGACACCCTGTTTGTCGAGCGCCTCCATGTTGTCTTTTTCTCGCGCGATTTTCTGCTCCTTCAGCAGTTCGAGCACTTTTTTTTCCAGTTCGCCATCATCGGCGGAAAATTGCGCGACGAGGGGATGTCCGGGCGCCAGCAAAAGCGCCGTCACCCCATAAATTGTGTCGATGCGCGTCGTGAAGACAGTAACTTTTTCGCGTTCCGGCGCCGGCTCCAACAGCGTTTCAGTCAGATTCAGCGTAACGAGATCGAAACGCGGGCCTCTGCGATCTTCATCCCTCGGCACGACGTGAAAATCGACCAGAGCGCCCTCGCTGCGCCCAATCCAGTTTCGCTGCATGGTCTTCACTTTTTCGGGCCAGTTAGGCAGCTTGTCCAAGTCGCGCAGTAACTCGTCCGCATATTCCGTGATGCGCAAAAACCACTGTTCCAGATCGCGCGGCTCGACGACGGTCTCCTCATGACGCCAACAACAACCGTTCACCACCTGCTCATTCGCCAGCACAGTGGCGCACTGTGGACACCAGTTCACTCTGCTCTTCTTGCGGTACGCCAGCCCGCGTTCATACAGCTTCAGGAAAAACCATTGGTTCCAGCGATAATAGTCAGGCAGACATGTGGTGACTTCGCGCTGCCAGTCGTAGCTGAGGCCCAGGCGATTGAACACGCGCTTCATGGCTGCGATGTTGTTCAGGGTCCATTCGCGCGGCGGGACATTGTTTTTGAGCGCGGCATTTTCGGCGGGCAGGCCGAAGGCATCCCAGCCCATGGGATGCAACACGTTATACCCGCGCATCCACATGTGGCGCGCCAGCGCATCGCCGATGGCATAGTTGCGCATGTGGCCCATGTGGAGCTGGCCGGAAGGATACGGGAGCATCTCCAGGACATAAAATTTCTGCTTGCCGCTGCTTGGCGGCTCGGCGGCGTAAAGGTCAGGCTGCGAGTCCCACGCTTCCTGCCAGCGCGGCTCTATTTCGACAGGATCGTAGCGTGGCGCGCGCTCTGCATTGCCAATTTTCTGCTGGGTCCTGGTTGGAGAGTTCGACGGCTCCGCGCTCTCGACCGGTTCGCTTATCTTTACATTCGGCATACTGCTTCGATTCTAAATGCCGCTCAGGTTCGGTCGACTTTGGGTCTAATCCGATCGATTTTTCAGCACGCGGCCATTACCAAAGGGGCTATATATTGGCTTGATTCCTCTTGCACTTAGGCCACAATCGAAAGTCGCGGTCGCAGGAAAAGTACCGGGCCTCTGACTACCTGTGGTGGAGCTGCCGCGCCGAACGGGTATTTGGAAAGGTAACATGCGGCTGGGTTCCAAAGAAGCTGAAAACTAAAGCTTTCCGCCAGATCACCGATACAATCAACTGCGCAACCACAATAAATTTCCTGGAATTAGCAGGACCATCTCCCGGCCAATGCCGGTGAAGATTTTGTCCGCGCGCATTAGGGAGTACCGTGCTCATCGGCCATTACAACAGCCTGCTGGTTGTGTTTTCGGTGGTTGTGGCAATGCTGGCGTCCTACACAGCGCTGGACATGGCCGCGCGCATTTCCGCAAGCCAGGGCAGATCGGCCCGCTGGTGGCTGGCCGGGGGCGCATTCGCCATGGGGACCGGCATCTGGTCCATGCATTTTATTGCCATGCTGGCCTTCAGCCTGCCCGTCCCGATGGGCTACGACCCGTTCATTACCTTTTTGTCCCTGGTGGCTGCGATCGCGTCCTCCGCCTTTGCCCTGTGGCTGGTCTGCCAGAAAGAATTGACCTGGCGGCGCCTGGTTTTCGGCGCTCTGCTGATGGGGTCCGGCGTCTCGGCCATGCACTATACCGGCATGGCGGCGATGCGGATGACTCCCGCGATTCAATACATCCCATTCTTGTTTGCTCTTTCCATCTTGATCGCAATCGCGGCCTCCGGCGCGGCGCTGTGGATCGCCTTCCATCTGCGCGGCAATTCGTCGCGGGTGAAGCTGTTCCGGGCGGGCGCGGCTGTGGTAATGGGTGTTGCAATTGCCGGAATGCACTACACCGCTATGGCGGCGGCTGAATTCCCACGGGGCAGCATTTGCAGAGCTTCCTACACTGGAGTCACCGCCGGATGGCTGGCGCTGCTGATCGTCATCGCCACCTTCGCGGTGCTTTCAATCGCGCTGACGATTTCCGTGCTCGATTTGAGACTGGAGTCTCGCACCGCCGTGCTGGCGAGTTCCCTGGCCCACGCCAATCAGGAATTGACCCATTTGGCGATGCACGACACCCTGACAAAATTGCCTAACCGCATTCTTCTTGAGGACCGTATCAATCAGGCGATCCAGACAGCGAAGCGGAGAAACAGCCGCTTCTCCCTTATGTTCATGGATCTCGACGGTTTCAAGGCGATCAACGATTCATTTGGACACCATGTCGGCGATCTTTTGCTGGTCGAGGTGGCGCGTCGCATCCGGGCAACCGTCCGCGCGCAGGACACCATCGCCCGGATGGGCGGGGACGAATTCGTGCTGCTGGCCGACGCAGCCGAGCCGGCGAATGCGGCGAACCTGGCCGACAAACTGCTAAAGGCCATCAGCCTGCCATTTGCAATTGCAGGAGGCGAATTGCGCGTCACCGCCAGCATTGGAATCGCGATTTATCTGGGTGGTGAAGAACGTCAGCACGATCTGATGAGGGACGCCGACGCCGCGATGTATCATGCCAAGGCGCTGGGGCGGAATTGCTACTGCTTCTTTGAAACCTCAATGAACGCCAATGCCCACGACCAATTGCAGTTGCTGCACGATTTGCGCGGGGCGCTGGAACGGCATGAGCTGGTGCTGCATTACCAGCCGAAATTCGATGCGGTCCATCGCAACATGATGGGCGCGGAGGCGCTGGTGCGGTGGCAGCACCCCACTCGCGGACTGATCCCACCGAACGACTTTATCCCTCTGGCGGAAAAGACCGGCTTGATCGTGCCTTTAGGAGAATGGGTACTGGACGAAGCCTGCCGCCAGATGCGCGAATGGCGGGACGCCGGCAGCGGCAATTGGACCATCGCGGTCAACTTGTCATCGCTGCAATTCGGCCATCCGGGCTTGATCGACCTGGTGCGCG
>JBOGLY010000023.1:0-12910 GCA_050746425.1 Acidobacteriaceae bacterium | reverse complement strand
GTGCCAGGTGGGGGCGCAGGGGTCGAACTTCAAGAGCCGCGGCTTTCCGGATGTGATCCGCTACAACCACTTCGGCGACGGAGCGGCGCGCCAACTGGATATGATCGACAACCAGGACGCAGTGAACTACAGCACGTTCGAAGGCTATTTGGGCGGCGGAACCGGCTCCTACCGGACGGTCTACCCGGCGGACGCCTATACCGCCGACTTGCTGGCGGCCACGGTCGAGGCCCACCACCGCGATTACGTTTACGGCAACACCTTTTTCAATACCAAAGCGGAGGTCCCGATTCATTACTTTTCCGATATGTGCGACGTCGATGCCAACCGCCTGGGAACGCTCTGGTTCTACAACAACAGCTTTTACGAGGGAACCGGAACACAATGGCGTTGGTTTCTGTTCGATACAACAGCGGGAGGCGGAAGTCAAAACTGTCCCGCAATTGAATGGCCGCAGATTCAGGTGCTGAACAACGCCATCTGGATGAACTCGCCGACCAAGCCTTACTTTTACTGGAACAAGGAAGTAAACCAGTTCACCACCTTTGCGGGAGCGAATGCCATCAACGCCAACTGGGGCAGCGGAAACACGGCAGGCGGAGACGGCACCGGGTGGGCTGCCGCGAATTCGGCCTACAGTTCCCAAGGATCGACTTCCCCCTATGCTTTCCAGGGCGCGAGCAATACCGCCGACACCGTCGGAGTCTCCAACCTGATCGGCGTCTCATCGCCGCCCTTCAACCTGACCACATTCGTCCCCAACTCAGAACTAATCGATCGCGGATCCCACTTGCCCGCCTCATGGCCAAAGCTGCCTGTCCGCTTCCAGTACGGGCCTTCCGCCATTCAGTTGCCGCGGAATCATCCCCTCACAATTGGGGCGATGGAGTCAAACAATCCTATGCAAGCAAAAACTGGCCTGAGTCGCGCAGATCATCGCATGCAGGAGCATAAACATAAATGAGCTTGAAGATAGCGATCATCGGTTGCGGCAAGATTGCCGACGCGCATGTCGAGGAAATCCGCAAGATTCCCTCCGTTCATCTGGCCGCGGTCTGCGATCTCGATCCAATCATGGCCGAGCAGTTGGCCTGTCGTTTTGCCGTGCCGCAATGGTATAGCGACTCCGCGAAAATGCTTGAAGTGGAGAAGCCCGACGTTTTGCACATCACAACACCTCCACAATCGCACCTTCCATTGACGCGGCAAGCGGTCGCCGCCGGATGCCATGTATATCTGGAGAAACCGGTTGCGCCGCGGCACTGCGATGCTGAAGCCATTGTCGCGGCAGTGCGTGCCTCCAACTGCAAACTTGCCGTGAACTACTGGCCGAATTTCGAGGCTCCCGCGCTCGAGTTGCGCCGCCTGCTCGATACAGGAGTGCTCGGTCGTCCCGTCCATGTCGAGAGTCTCCTGGGTTACGATCTCAGCGGGGAGTACGGCACGGCATTGAAGCGGGATCCCAATCATTGGGTGCATCGCCTCCCCGGCAAGCTGTTCCAGAACGTGCTCGACCATATCCTGAATAAAATCGTTCCCTATCTGGACGAAGAAGAACCGTTCATCCAGGCGTTGGCCTATCCCGGAGATGCCGACGCAGCGGAAACAAGCTCCAATCCACTGCTCGATGAATTGCGCGTTGTTATACGCGGCTCGCATACAAGCGCCTATGCGACCTTCAGCTCCCACGCGCGTCCCATCGGTCATAGCTTGCGCGTCTACGGGACCAAGAACACCGCCTATGTCGATTTCGCGGCGCGCACGCTAGTCCTCGAGCGCAAGCAGACATTCCCCTCCGCCTTAGGGCGCTTGTTTCCTCCGTTCCTGGTCGCCAAGGATTACCTGCGTCAGGGGCTGACGAATGTGAACCGTTTTTCGCATTCCCGCTTCCACTACTTCGACGGCATGCGCCGGCTGCTCAGCGAGTTTTATCTCAGCATCGAAACGGATTCTCCTCCGCCAATCCCCTATAGCGAAATACTGCGCGTTTCTTCCATGATGGAAACCATCTTCGCGCAAGTTTATCCGGAGGTGCTCGTTTGAACGTCCTGGTTACTGGCGCGGGCGGGTTCCTGGGGGTCCATGTTGTCGAGCGTCTGCTCGCTCATGGTTTTACCGAGATCCGATGCCTTCTCCGCGACCCGGAAAAGGCTTCAAGGCTTTCGAGAATCTCCGAAGCCCACCCGAACGCCCAATTTGAATTTTGCTACGGCAATCTAAAGTCGAAAGCCGACTGTACCCGCGCCATGAAGGATGTCTCCCTTGTCTTTCATCTGGCCGCAGGATTGAAAGGTTCTGCGGCGGAGATGTTCGCGGACTCCGTTGTCGCATCCCGCAACCTGCTGGAGACGCTCGAGACTCGCGACCCATCCGATGTGCGGCGGACCCGTTTTGTCCTGGTAAGCTCCTTCGGCGCCTATGGCGTAGCGCCATTAGGTCGAGGTGCCCGCGTCGATGAACACACGCCGATGGAAGCCCATCCCGAATTGCGGGATATTTACTCCCACTCGAAGCTTCGGCAGGAACAGCTTTTCTGGGAGTATCAGCAAAAGCTCGGCTTCGAGCTCGTGGTCCTGCGGCCAGGCGTAATTTACGGGCCCGGCGGAGGCGCATTCTCAGCCCGCGTTGGGCTGCAGATCGGCCCTCTGTTCTTCCACCTGGGCGGAAACAATCTGCTCCCGCTTTCCTATGTCGTCAACTGCGCCGAAGCAATCGTGTTCGCCGGTACCCATCCAGAATCCGCAGGTCAGGTCTACAACGTCCACGACGACGATCTTCTGACCGCATCCCGCTATCTGCGCGAATACAAGAAGCATGTCAAAGGAATCCGCTCGGTTCGGCTGCCATATTTCATGACCCAAACGCTAGCGCGGTCGCTGGAGGCTTATCATCGCCGCTCCCAGGGGCAATTGCCGGCGATCATCACCCGCTACAAAGCTGCCTCCGCATGGGGCGGCAACAAATTCGACAACTCAAAGCTGCGCGCTTTAGGATGGCGCCAACTCGTCTCCACATCCGACGGAATCGCGCAGAATTTCGCCTATCTCCGCCAAAAGGATCAGCAGCCCAACTAGAGATCATTCCATCTCGGCAACCTAAGAGTTCGTCTGCCATCCCCCTGAACGCAACGAAGTGGAGCGAAGGATCCTGCGTTTCCCGGGCAGAACCACAGAATCTGTTGGCGCAAGGGTGAGCTCGGCAAGTCAGGTTTGTCTCTCGTACGAGCATCTCAGCCGAGCAACGTTTGCCCTGAATAATCCTCAAATGCTTCCACTCGCTGTGCAAACTTTTGCACATTTCGATTCCTGCAAAATTTATTAAGTATTTGATTCTAAAAGATATGAACTTTGGCCTCTCGAGTGCTAGGTCCATAGTGTCCCCGGCAACAGGGATAACCCCCGAAGTTGCGAGACGGCCAGAAAGCAATACGGGCCACACTCGTACTCGGAATAAATATCCAGGAGGCTTTTTGTGAAAATGAAATTCCGCAACTTAATCGCAGCAGCGGCAATACTCGCCATCCCGGCGTTCTTCGCGGGCACGGCCCGAGCTGACAGCTTCACTGTGGACTTCAGCGTATGGGCGAACGCCACCGCGTACAATCCGTCGGCGCCGAACACCCCGTTCAGCATCGCCGGCCTCAACAGCGGCAATGCCACCATCACCGGCATGGGAAGCAATCCCAGCGCCGCCCCCTTGAATTTGTATAGCAGCACCGACGATGATCTCATTAGCTTCTTGACGACCGGATATAATCCCTTGACGAATTCATCGGCCGGCCCTAACGGCAACATTGGCACAATCACCAGCGATCAGATGGGCAGTTGCAGCGGAGCAACCACAGGAACATGCGGCATCAACAACGATGTGATGGAATTCACCAGCGAAACCTACCTTGAGAAAAATGCAACCTATTCCATCACCCACGACGATGGGATGTATCTCTACATCGGCAGTGACGAAGTAATCAATGCCGGCGATCCCACCTCTGCGGACACTTCAACGTTCACATGGAACGGCGCATCCGGCCTGTACGATTTCTCTCTCTGGTACGCTGAGGTCAACGGAGCACCCGCGGTCCTCTATGCTCCGGATCTTGCCGTCACTCCTGAGCCGACCTCGCTGCTGTTGCTCGGCACTGGGCTGTTTGGTCTGGCTTTCCTGCTCTTCCGCCGGAAGAACGTGAAGCCTGTCGCAAATCCGACGACGATCAGCGCATAGCAAAACGGCTGCGCGCTGAGAAAAACCGAACCCTGACCCCTCCTGGATCGGGTAAGCGGTCAAATTAAATGCGGTGGGCCATCCATCTTGGCCCACCGCAAGTTTTGTGTATGCATGGAAGCTGTCAATCGTTTCCGCTGTTCCCACGTCCCGTTTTTATTTGCATTTCCTGGGATAATGCAATGTTCTGATGCCGACCTGACGCCCACCCTCAAATCGCAGCGCATGTCGTCCTCGAACTCAGAGTCCGCAGTCTACCTTACACGATAGGCACCCGCTAGAAGCCTCAATTGCGGCGCTTACCGAGGCATATCGGCCCTTGAGATACTTATCGAAGAATTGGGCGCTGGCCGCATACGCTGCCACCCAATCTCGATGCAAAAGGAAGTCATGCACCTCGTCGGGAAAGATCAACTCCTGAACGTCGACCTGCCTCCGGCGAAGCGCCGCCGCTAACTCCACAGTCTGCAGAAACGGCACATCGCGATCATCATCTCCCTGAATCAATAGCACCGGGGAGCGCCAAGTATCGACTGACGAAAGAGGCGAGGATTTCCACGCCAGACGCCACCGGGCATTGGGATCGGCGGCAGTATCGGAAATGGCGAAATTCTCCGGATGATCGATGTTCCAGTCATGCACCCCGGACATGTCGACGCCAGCCGCATACAGGTCGGACGCGCGGGCAAGCGCGAGCGCGGTCAGGAAACCGCCCCAGCTTCCTCCCCAAATGCCAATGTGGGTGGGCTCGACATCGCAGCGGCCGCGCAAGTAGAGGGCTGCACCCTTTACATCGCGGAACTCGCTGGCTCCAGTCGCGCCGTAGTTGAGCGCTTCGCGGAAATCGAGGCCATAGCCAATGCCGCTGCGGTAGTTGATCGAAAGCACCACATATCCCTGGCTGGCGAGGTACTGATTCATCGCATAAGCATTGGAGTAGTAGCCCATGTCATGCCATCCCAGCAGCATCTGGCGCTGGGAGCCGCCGTGAACAAAGACAACCGCGGGATGGCGGACGCATGTAGCTTCGCCGGCGGGAACAAACAACTGTCCATGAATCTTCATGCCGTCCGTCGCACTGTAGATAACCTGTTGCGGAACAACCATGCTCGCTGCTGGAAAACTTGCGGGGATGCTGTGCGGCGCGAGATCGCGAATTTCTCCTGACGCGCCAACAACAGCCGGACGCATGGGAATTCTCGCGTCAGAATGTAGGAAAGCGACAGTACGATTGTTGCTCGAGACAGCCGGCGCGGTTTCAATACCAGTGCCGCTGGTCAGTTGCTTCGGATTGCCGCCGGCGACGGAAACGATCCACACATGACGCCGGTCGATGTCATTTTGATTGGAAGAGTAAACGATGGTGCGGCGGTCGGGACTAAGCGCGACATATTCCACCATAAATTTGCCAGGCGTCAGCAGCGTGGCTGGCCCTCCCTGCACTGGGACCGTGTAGAGGTGAGTCCAGCCATCGGCCTCCCACGGAAAGATGAGATGGTCGTCCGCGCCCCAGAATACCTGATGCTCGCCGACGATTTCTTGAAAGAAACTGCCGGGTCCCGCGTTGGCCTTCCAGACCTGATGCCCCTTGCCACTTGCAACATCCGCAACCCGGATCGACCACGGCTGGCCGGACCGATGCGGTTGGTCGAAGTCTTCTTCCTTGAAGTAAGGAACGCGAACGAACACAATCTGCCGACTGTCCGGCGACCACATTGGATAACGGTCATGGTCGGAGCCGGGATCGAGGTACTCCAGCTTGTTCGCCGAAAATGAGTAAACGCCGATAAAGCTGTGGCTGGTGCGGTCGCTGACGAACGCAAGCGCGTTTCCATCCGGCGACCAACGCAAGGTGCCGCTGGTACCCAGGGTGTGCAGCAGTTGCCTTGGCGTGGCCTTGGGGTCCTTCAGACCCAGATACCATATCTGACCATCGAGCACCCATGCAATTGCATCGCCGTGAGGAGCAAAGGCAGGAGAATTGCCCGCGCCGACTTTTCGTGGCGAACTGCCGTCAACCGACGCCAGCCATACATCCTGTTCAACACCTTGCGCCAGAAGCGCGGGGTTCGCGGACATATTCTCCGCGTCGTCCGGATCGCTGCCGCGGACATATACGATCGATTCCGCGTCTGGCGACCAGTGCAGCTCCATGATCTCCTGGCCGTCGTCGGTTGCGTAGTGAGTGATCTGGCGCGATGCATATCCGCTGCCGCTCGCCGACGGCACGGCGACCCAGATGTTCCGCCTGCCTTCCACATTCGAGAGCCACGCGAACCTGTTCTTCGTTGGCGCGGCGATCAAGTCGGAGTTGAACGGCGCGCTCATCACCTGTTCGAGAGTGAATCCTTTTGGCGCCGGCTGCGCGGCCATGCCGACCGCTGACGCCAACCAGACAACAATCGCGCCAGTAGCGACGCGAGAAATGGCTAGCATAACGACCATGCTCCTTTGCTGCGCCGATTCACGGTTTCACTCTCCGTTCAACTACAAGCAGCTTGCGCCAATATGCATTCAGCGGGCTGATTTGAATCACAGGATGATCGTGCGTGGTTGCCTGGATGAATTTCCCGTGTCCTATATACATTCCCGTGTGCGTGATCTTTCCGTGGCCGCCGAAAAACAGTACATCTCCGGCGCGCAAATCGGCCACTTTGACAGGTTCGAATCCACTCCACGCCGCCTGCACATCGGCATCTCGCGGAATCAGGTAGCCGCGCTGACGCATCAGCATCTGTACGAAGCCGGAACAATCGTAGCCAAAACTCGATCTGCCGCCCCATGTATAGGGCAGTCCTAAAAAGCGATGACTGAATTGCACCATCTGCGGAATGCTCATGTGAGGCTTCAGATCGGCGACGCCGTTCGAGCTAAGCGCGACATCTCCCTGTTGCACCCAGGCCATCCGCTTGTCGGGTAGCTCCACCTGGAGCCATCGCCCGCCAGGCTTTTCCTTGACTACATCCAGCTGAGACTCAAATGGCAAGGTCATCAACGGCGCTTGCGCCGTGACATTTGGCTCACGATATATATTGGAGCGAAGTTCCTCGACTTCTGCGATATGGCCCACGGTGGCATAGCCGGGGTTACCGTGAAGGGCGACCAGATCGGCGCTCGAAATCCAACCAGTGTAGCCGTCCTGCGGAGTTCGGATTTTCACCCATCCGGGCTGCTCCGCCAGCTCGTCGACATTGGTAGCGAAAATCGCTTGCGAGACCACATCAACCTCGGCGGAGGGAGCCGAGAACATGTTTGCCACTGGCACGTCCACTACGAAGCGAGCGCCCTGCGCCAGCGCCGCAAATGTTGCAAGCAGAAAAATAACCAGGAAAACCCAAGGACCGCGCGATAGATTAGTTTTCATAGACTCCACATTCGGGCACGAAGCACCCAGAGTAGCATTGGAACGGCGACGGAGGTCAAATACTCCATCAGTATAGTTTCAGGAATATGACCATATAGCGAGGACACGGCATGAATTCCATCTCCCGGAAATTGCATCGGGTTCGCCTGGCCACCGCCGTTCTTGGATTTGCTGTTGCATTCGTCTTTTATCCGGCGTCCATTCGCGCGCAGGCCAACGCACCAAGAGCTAGAATCGACAGCGGAAAAATTGAAGGGGCATGGCTCGCATCCGCTCCTCGCGTGGCCGCTTTTCTTGGCATTCCTTATGCCGCTCAGCCGGTCGGTAACCTGCGCTGGAAAGCTCCGCAACTTCCGCCGCCATGGCCGGGAATTCGCAAGACGACAAAATACGGGCCCGCGTGTCCGCAAGCGCCGAGCCCGTGGCTGCCGGAAATGCTGGGCATTCAGAAAATGGCGACCGATGAGGCCTGCCTTTACCTGAATGTCTGGACGCCCAACTTGCATGGCAGCTCCAGACTGCCGGTGATGGTGTGGGTACACGGCGGAGGAAATGTCGAAGGCGCCGCGAATTGGCCACCGCTGGGCGCGACACTTGCGCGAAAAGGCGTCGTCGTAGTCAGCCTCAACTATCGGTTGGGAGTGTTCGGATTCTTTGCCTACCCGGCTCTTTCCGCGGAATCGTCGCATCGCGTTTCCGGAAACTACGGCCACCTGGACCAGGTAGCAGCCCTGCAATGGGTGCGGCGAAATATCAGCCGCTTCGGTGGCGATCCGCAGCGAATCACGATTTTCGGCGCGTCCTCTGGCGCTCTCGATATATGCAACCTGATGGCGTCGCCCATCGCCGGCGGACTGTTTCAACGGGCCATTCTGCAAAGCGGCGTTTGCGTCGACTCGGTTTATCCTTCGTTGCATCAGGCGGAGGCCAACGGCGAACTGCTCGCGACGGATCTTGGAATTCACAAGGGTCCGAACTCGCTCGCGGAGCTGCGTGCCCTGCCTGCGGACCGCCTTTTGCAAACTGCGGCCACAGACCAACGGGTCGACCTGGAACCCGTTGTCGATGGCTGGTTCTTTCCCGAACAGCCTGCCACTATTTTCGCTGACGGAAGAGAGATGAAAATTCCCGTGATCGTCGGCAGCAATAGCGACGAAGTTTCGATTTTCGCAAGCCCTCTTGTTGGAGGCAAATCGTATCGACCCAAAACAGTGGCCGAATATCGACAATGGCTCCGTCGGGAGTTCGGCACGTTCGCGGACGAAGTGTTTGCCGAATATCCCGCGTACTCTGACAAGGATGTCTCCCACGCATTTCGGATCATGGACACGGATTTCGATTTTGGATTCGGAGCGCGTCTGTTCGCAATCGAGATGGCCAGAGTTCATCAACCCACTTTTCTCTATCGTTTCACCTACGTGGGCGCTGGAGAGTTTGCTTCGCTCGGCGCGTTTCACAGCGAAGAGAGCATGTTCCTTAGCAGAAAATACTGGAAAAGTTGGGTTCGAAGACCCTACGATGAAACGCTATCAAATGCAATCATCGGATATTGGGTGCGGTTTGCAAAAACCGGCAATCCCAATCTTGCCGGGTTGCCTCGCTGGTCGGTTTACGATCCGAGGACGGACGTATGTCAAGAATTGGGTCAAAAAATTGGGCCGGAACCTGTTCCACGCGCCAAGCGCTTCGGAGTATTCCAGCAATTTCTTACGTCTCGACTGAAAACAGCGCCGCGGTAGGGACAGTACGAATCGCGCATACGCAGGTTTTATCAGGCATGTTTTAAATCCTATAATTTGCTGAACCAGAAAAATTGGTCGGTTCGGTTTCCGGTTAGCCGACGATCTAACCACTGGTGTAAATTCTTTGTGGACGCGATATCAGGTAGACTCGTCGCGGTCCTTGAGAGGGTGGCTGGGACATGGGCTGGCGAAAGGACTTCAATGTCTGGCTGACGCGTAAGCTCGGCTGGTACGGAGCCTTCATGGCGACCGCAGTCTGCCTTGTCATCCTTACCTGCGGGATCGCCGCGCTCGCGCTGCAGACGGGTCCGCGAGAACTTTTTGTACCGGGGTTGCTGGCAATTGCCATGTTTGCTGCCGCAGGGCCATTCTTCTGGGTAGCAAATAAAGAACCAGGCCGCATCCATATCTGCCCAGCTCTAGCGGGAATGGCAATAGTCATGTTGTGTGGACCTCTGACGCTCTTCTATTCAGCCCTGCGTCTGGGGCTTATTGGAGCGGAGACATTCCATGGATACGTGGTGACAATCGCGGTCGCTGCGCCTTTCGGCATGGTCATCGCCTACTTCACGATTCGCTTCCAACTCAAGGGCAAGAAGGAACTGGTCTAAAAGCTTGCTAGTTCCTCGCTCTGCGCATCTGTTATTCCTGCGATATCATTCGCGCCGAGTCTTGGGCGGGAAGCGATTCGGGGTTGGTGACCAGCTTTCCGCAAACTGCACCATTACCTAAATATTCTGTTCGCTTTATCTGGAGGCAGGCTTATGTTAAATCGCGCCGGCGTGGAAGCGGCGGCTTCGTTGATCTATCGCCACGTTCCACCAACGCCGCAATACGCATGGCCATTGCTGGCCCGACGCGCCCAATGCGAAGTGTGGGTCAAGCATGAAAACCACACTCCCATCGGAGCATTCAAGGTCCGCGGCGGCATCGTCTATGTGGACACGTTGCTTCGCGCCGGAGCGCGACCAAAAGGCCTGATCACGGCTACACGTGGCAACCACGGGCAGAGTCTCGCGTTTGCCGGGTGTAGCGTCGGCGTGCCCGTCACCGTGGTAGTCCCTCACGGCAATTCGCTGGAAAAGAACGCAGCCATGCGCGCCTTTGGAGCGGAGCTGATCGAGCATGGTCGCGACTTCGACGAAGCACGGCAGGAAGCTCTGCGGCTTGCGGACAGCCGCGGGCTGCACATGGTCCCTTCTTTCCATCCGGAACTGGTTCGCGGCGTGGCGACTTACGCGCTGGAACTTTTTCAGGCTGTCGAGCATATCGACACACTATATGTGCCCATCGGTTTAGGCTCCGGCATTTGCGGCGCCATTGAAGTGCGTGATTTGCTAGCGTTGCGTACCGAGATTGTGGGAGTTGTCTCCGCCAGGGCCGATGCTTATGCGCAAAGTTTAGAGCAAGGAAAACTGGTGACGACCGAATCTGCGGACACGATCGCCGATGGGGTGGCTTGCCGTGTTCCCGCGCCCGAAGCGCTGGACATAATTCGTCGCGGAGCAGCGAGGATCGTGCGAGTCTCCGATGAAGAGATCAAATCCGCCATCTGCGCACTGCATGAAGATACCCACAATACCGCCGAAGGCGCTGGCGCGGCTGCGCTCGCTGCGTTGCTCCAGGAACAAGGGAAGGAACAGAACCGGCAGCGCAATCGTCGGGTCGCGGTAATTTTGAGCGGCGGCAATATCGACCGCGGCCTTTACGGGGCGATTCTCGCGAACGACGCTTAGCTTTACGTCATTGGTCTCGGTCTGCTTGACATGGTCGCCACACGGCGCTATAAAGGGGCCGCGTTTCTTTCCTGGTTTCCATAACCATCCCCGATCTCGTTCGGGATCAGCGGCCAGCCAAGAAAACGCAAACTCCCTCTCAATCCAATCTTCCACACGAGGCGATACCCATGCGAGTGATTCTGAAAATCAAGCTTCCCATCGAACCATTCAATTCTGCCGTGAAGGACGGCTCTGCCGGAAAGAAAATCAAGCGAATTCTTGATGAAACCAAGCCCGAGGCCGCCTATTTCACGGCCGTTGACGGTCATCGCGGCGGCATTCTGATCGTCGATCTGGCGGACCCGTCGAAGATACCGTCGCTTGCCGAGCCATGGTTTCTGCAGTTCAATGCTGAGTGCGAAATCCATCCAGCAATGACGCCGGAAGATCTGGCCAAGGGCAGCCTGGATAAACTCGGCAAGAAATGGGGCTAACCGTCTAAGCCCACCAGAATTGCTGCCTTCTGCGTAGGTTCATACGCTTCCTCCCCCAACTCGGCTTCAACCCTACCGGTAGTGTCGTAATCGGTATAGGGATTGAATTTTCTGAAAACAGAAAGGAAGCATACTGATGAGCGAGCCGCAAATGGACCATATTATGCAGGTTGGCATGGGTTTCTGGGCGTCTAAAACCCTGTTGAGCGCGGTGGAGTTGGAAGTATTTACGGAGTTGGCGAAACATCCCGCAGACTTGCAAACGTTGAAGGCAGCGCTCGGGCTGCATTCCCGCTCGGCCCATGACTTTCTGGACGCGTTGGTTGCATTGGGATTTTTGGAGCGGACGGATGGAATCTACCGCAACACGGCTTCCACAGATTTTTTTCTGGATAAGCGGAAACCATCCTATATCGGTGGAATCCTGGAAATGGCTAACCTTCGGCTATACCCCTGCTGGGGCAGCCTGACGACGGCATTGCAAACCGGAGAACACCAGAGCGAATCGAGAGGAGCGGAGAATGCCTTTGAAATTCTATATGCGGACCGCGACAGGCTTACCGGGTTCCTCAAAGCGATGACCGGAATCAGTCATGGAGCGAACCAAGCGATTGCCACGAGTTTTCCCTGGAAAAATTACAAAACAGCAGTCGATTTAGGTACCGCGCAGGGCGACCTGATCGTACAAGTGACGCGGAGCAATCCGCATATTACCGGCATCGGCTTCGATCTCCCCCAAGTCGCGCCTGTATTTGACGAGTACGTGGCTGCCAACGGGGTTTCTGACCGAGTTTCGTTTCACACCGGGAATTTTTTTCAGGACTGCTGTCCCAGTGCCGACGTTGTGATGATGGGGCACATCCTGCATGATTGGGACCTGGAGACAAAGAAGCTCTTGATTCGCAAGGCTTTTGACGCTGTTCCAGAAGGCGGAGCGCTGATCGCCTATGACAGCCTCATCGACGACGACCGATCCAAGCATGCCTTTGGTCTGCTATGCAGCCTGAACATGCTGGTGGAAACACCTGGCGGTTTTGACTATACAGGCGCCGACTGCATGGGCTGGATGAAGGAGGCCGGATTCCGGGAGACACGCGTGGAACACCTGGTGGGGCCCGACTGGATGGTGATTGGTACCAAGTAAGAATCGGGCCATGCGGCTAAAATCATCCCAGATATGTCCACGCAGGTTCGTTCGCACGCAAAGATCAATCTTGGTTTAGCCATTGGTCCGGCGCGGGCGGATGGGTATCACGCGCTGGCGACGATTTATCAAACGCTCGCCATTCATGACTTTGTGAATGTATCCGCGACGTTACTTCCGAGCGGCGAAGCCAACCAGATCAGCATTACCTGCAATGAGAAATACGT
>JBOGLY010000022.1:0-13622 GCA_050746425.1 Acidobacteriaceae bacterium | reverse complement strand
CCGGTGTTCGCCTGGAACAAATTTCCCGGAGTCGAGACCGTCCTGGGACCGGAGATGAAATCGACCGGCGAGGTAATGGGCGTGGCTGACAACTTTGGCGAGGCCTTCGCGAAGGCGCAGCTATCGGCTGGACAAAAGCTGCCGGTGAAGGGAACAGTCTTTTTAAGCGTCAACGACCACGACAAGCCGGCCGTCACCGCCCTGGCGCTGCAATTTGTCGAGCTTGGATTCAAGCTGGTCGCCACCCACGGCACCGCGGATGTACTGGAGAAGGCCGGCTTCATCGTGGAGCGGGTTTTCAAGGTGAAGGAGGGCCGGCCCAATGTCGTGGATCTAATTAAGGGCGATCGCATACAACTCATCATCAACACGCCGCGCGGGCAAGATACATTTTTCGACGAGAAGGCGATACGCCGTGCCGCTGTTGTGCAGCGCATCCCCACGATCACCACCATTGGCGCGGCGCGCGCCGCTGCTGGCGGAATCATTGCGCTGCAGCAGCATGAAATTTCCGTATACGCTTTGCAGCACCTTCATGCCGCCCGCATCGCCGCGGAAGTATAGAGGGCGTTTGTTGCCGTCAAGCCAAAGAGATAATTTAAGCATTGCCGCTGCCGGTCATCTCTTAAAGCTTGCCGAGAACGTTAGTGGCAGTCCGGATTTCTGGCCGTTGGGCAGCAATTGTTGAAACGTAAAAAGCACGCTGTCGAATTTGAGCGTCACAATTGTCTCTGGGCCGTTCGGACCGCCCGCAATGCGCACCGACTCTATACGTACGCCGTCCATTTGAATATCAACTGCCACACCGCCTAACAAACTTTCCTGAAGTTCGGCGGTGCCGAGTACCTGTCTGGATTGCGCATCGGTCATAAGTTCGGCAACGCTGCTGTCCGGTGTTGCAGTGAAGGTGATCTCGTCGGAAACGCCTTGCCCGGTTGAAGCCGAAGAAGGCCCCCATGAGAAAGAGGCTGGAGAATAATTGCCGCCCGCACTGAGTCCATCGACGTGTATGGAAATGACATAGCTAGCAGCGTGCGCCACAGGCGATAGCGCAAAGAAGACCGCCAGCACAATCGTCGCGCCGCAAGCTAACCTGATTCGACTCCACTTGAATTGCCGCATAATCTTCCTCCATCCGCGCCTGAACGAACCCAGCGCTCATAATTAGCTGGGGATTATAGCACTGAAATGGAGAATTTAGTCGGACAAAAGCTAAACTGAGCGCAGCAGACGCGCGGGCAGAAAGATCAACGCCGCTATGAGTTCCAGCACCCCGTGAACGGCAAGGCCCAAAATCCGAAACGGCAGCAAAATCAGCCAGACGATCGAGTATAACACCAGCGCGAGCAGGGCCAGCGGCCAGCATAGAATCAGCAATACGCACCACAGCAGGAATTTCACCATTCAATTTCTCCCTCGACCTTCTTCCTTGTCCACCGCGGTAGACGAGATCGTCTATGAGAAGATACGCACGAATGCGCGAAAGGTTCCAGCCAGGAAATCGCTTCCCCTACAATAATGGCAGGATGCTTCTCGAAGGAATCTTTTCGCCCATCACCACGCCGTTTTATCACGACGGCGCGCTATATTTGCGCAAGCTGGAACACAACGTCGCACTGTATTCCCGAACGCAGCTGGCTGGCATGTTGGTTCTGGGCTCGACCGGCGAAGCCATCATGCTTAGCAACGAGGAGCAGCGGGAAGTCCTGGCCACGGCAATCGCAGTTGCCGCGCCAGATAAGGTAATGATTGCCGGAGTGGGCCAGGAAAGCGTTCGGCAGACTTTGCTGATGGTGGATGCCGCGGCCTCGCTCGACTACGATGCTGTTCTGGTGCGCACGCCCCATTTTTATCGCAGGCAACTGCATCGCACCGACGGCCCATCCCTCGAAATGCTTACCTACTATCGCACCGTCGCCGACCACTCCGCGTTGCCCGTAGTGATTTACAACGTGCCCAACTTCACCGGATACGATATGCCCGTGGATCTGATCGCGGAACTTGCGCACCATCCGAACATAATCGGAATCAAGGAATCGAGCGGAGCGGTGGGGCGGGTTGCTGCCCTGGTGGATGCAACGAAATCTGTGAAGCGCACTGCGACCGTGACGACGACATTTTCCGCGGTCACCCATAGGATGCTCTCGTCGCAGCCGCCGGATTCGGCTCCGCGCTTTGTGATGGCCGATGCTCTCCAGCAGGGCAATTCAGCCCTTGCCGTCGCTGCGCCGCCATCCAGGATAAAGACCCGGGAAAAGGAAATTGGCTTCGCGGTTTTGACCGGCGGAGCCAGCGCAATGCATGAGGCATTTCGTCAAGGCGCCTCCGGCGCGGTGATTGCCTTCGCCACTTGCGCACCGCAATGTTGCTGCGAGATCTGGATGGCCTGGAAGGAAGGCGACGAGGCTCTGGCCGCGGAGAAGCAGGAAAGAATTTGCGCCGCGTCGAGCATCGTCGGCGGACAGATGGGCGTGCCGGGGCTGAAGTTCGCCTGCGACCTGAATGGTTACTACGGTGGCCGGGCGCGCCTGCCGCTATTGCCTCTTAACGCCGATCAGCAGCAGCAAGTCACTCGCCTGATGGCCGACATTCGCTATTAGCCGATGACCCTCATCTCGCGTCGTTTTCCAGGTTATGGTAACTCTCCGGCGGTCCGAGATAACTGGATGGAACCGGTCCCTGACTGACGACGAGTTTTTCCAGAACGACACCAGGATCGACCATCCAGAATTTCAACGTGTGATAGCCAGGCCGGGGAACCGTAAGCGTCGATATGACCTTGCGAACTCCATCGCTCACCGCGGTGGCCCAGGCTTTATTGGAACTGTCAGCCAGCGCGTCAATTACCTGTGGACGCTGATCGTCGAATGAGATGGCGTAACGAAGCCCACGCCCAGGCACGAAGTTCAGCGTGGGGGCAAGAATTGCCTCTATCTGATAGCTGCCTGGATCGAACAAATACATCTTGTATTGCAACGACGGCGCAGGTTGCGGCGGCAAAATACTCGCGGCCGTTACAGGAAAAATCGTCATGCCGGAGAGCGTCTCTCCAAAGTCGGGAAGATTGCTCCAATGCACCGCGCCCTGGCTGGTTCGGCTTGTGGTATGCGCGGCTTCGATCGATACATACTGGTTGCTCTCCACGAAGCCTTGTAAATCCTGTCGCGAAGGGCTCGCCGGATTCGACGCCAGCAGGTGGACCGCAACGGTCGCGCCGGATTGTTGAGAGATAAAAACCGTTCCTGGATTTTGCCCCTCCGGGACCTGACTCCAGTCGATGCTCACCAGGACGCGCTGCTCTTTCGCAATGGTTCCGTGGTTTGGGGTTACGTTGATCCAGGGATGGTCGGTACGCACGGTATAGGCGAACGGCTGGTCTCCCTCATCGAAAACATCGATGGAACGTGTCTGCCGGTTGTATACGTCGAACTCCGGCAGCGCCAGGCTTTGCGAACGATCGGAGGCAATTGCCGACCCTTCAACGGCGATGCCCATCCTGGGTCCTGAAGCCGGCTGTACTTCTTCAACAGCCGGCATTGCATTCAGTGGCGGCTGGTTCCAATATGTATAGCCGACGTGGGTTTGGTCCATCATGTGGTCCCATTTCCCGTTGGCGAGCTGATGGTTGTACTCATCGGAAAGTGCGGCATCTTCGGCAAACAAGGCGCGCGCGCGGTCCGCCAGATCGTTCGCGCTGATGCGGCCCTGCGTCGCGTACAGCCGATTTTCTCCCGCTGTAATGTAAAGCTCATTGACAATCGCCGAAGCCTTTACGGGATAGAGGACCAACTCAAAGAAAGCGTCGTGATACGCCGGCGGAAGTTCCTGTTGAATCTGATCCGCTTCTTTCGCGATCGTTTCCCACTGGAAGTAAACGCGCTCCGCTTCCTGAAAATGAATCAGACTGAATGTCTTCGGCTCCAATTGCTCCGGTTTGCGTCGGCCGTTGTATTTTGTATATTTCGAAATCAGGTCGGCGATCTCCGCGGCATGTTCCGGCCCGAAGTTTCGCGCTGCCCACAATTTCGTATAGGTCGAAAGATTGTTCTGGTTCCATCGCCCCGGGTCGCGCGCGTAGTCGAGAAAGAACTCGATTGGAAATTCCATCGGCTTCAGATCGCCAACATTCACCACCCATATCCGATTGGCCCCGTAGGCCTGCGCCAAATCCATCTGCTCCCAGACTTTTGTGATTGGGTAGGTGTTCAGCCATTTATAGGAACGCGGATCGCCGACATAGTCGAAGTGATAGTAAATTCCCGCGCCACCGGCGCGTTTCCGCTCCGTCGGAGTCGGCAATCTGCGAATATTTCCCCAGTTGTCGTCGCTCCATAGCAGCGTCACATCGCCCGGGACCCGCATGCCTTTTTCGTAATAACCCTGGACCTCCTTATAGAGCGCCCAGACCTGGGGATCGGCGGCAAGCGAGGGAGTCGAGTTTTGCGAGATGATCTTGCGCTGCGCGGCGATAATCTTTTCCAGCAGCGCGATGTTGTCGTTCGCCGACATCGGCTCATCGCCATTGCCGCGCATTCCGATCGTGATCGTGCTCTCCCAGTTTCGACCGCGTTGGATGCCATACTCCCAGAATGCCTTTAGACTTTCCGCGTTGGTTGTGTAGTCCCACGGCCCCACCCCATGTTGCCGCCATTCCAGCCATGCGCGCATCATGGGTTCCTGATGGGAGGTACCCATGACGATGCCATATTCATTCGCCAGCTTGCCATTCAGCGGGTCGTCGGCGTAAAACGCGCTGTTCCACATCGCTGGCCACAGATAATCTGCCTTCAGACGGAGCAAAAGTTCAAACACGCGCTCATAAAAATAATGATTGAACCCGCCATATCTCTCGTTGACCCATCCGGTCAGCGACGGCGCTTCATCGTTTAAAAAAATGCCGCGATATTTCACCGCAGGTTCGCCTTCCACATACCTGCCTGGCTTGACGAACAGCGCGTCGCGATGCACAACTGGAACATCCGCCCACCAATACCAGGGAGACACGCCAATCTCCTCCGACAGGTCGTAAATCCCGTAAATTGTTCCGCGCTTGTCGCTTCCGGCAATCACCAGCGCGTTTTTCACTCCGGGCAATGGATTGGCTACAACTTGGATCAGGTTCGACTCCCACTTGCCGCGAATTTCATCCACATCAATCTTTTTGCGCTTCACCAACTGGTCGATGATGCGGCTTTTTCCGATGGTGCCGATGAGAATCACGTGGGCGGGAAATGGCGCGGCGTGCGCAATCTGCGGCGCGGTGGAAGTGACGCGCCGAATGTCCGCCTGCAAGTCACCAACCGCGCGAACGACTCCCAAGTAATCTTCCGCGTCCACATAAATCAAGGCAGCGCGGCCGTTTTGCACGACCGGAAAGCTTGCGGGAGACGGGCTGTACTCCACATATTGTGCTTCACCGAAATCGGACGCGAAGATCGGTCCGGCGCAGAGCAGGAGAGCAAGCAACGCCAGCATGTATTGGCGAACTGGGTTTGCGGCAGATGCAATTTGTGTGCGGCTCATGGAGTTACTCGCTTCTCTTACGGGCTTGAGGAATTTCGATCAATCCGATCGCGACTTGCTTGCGTCCCACCCTTTCGCAAATGTGCGAAAGGATGAGCCACCCCGCCTTGCGCTTGGAATGAGATTTTCTATTTTGGCGTCCAGATGCGGAATTCTCCGCCGCAATGCATCAGGCTCATCAGGTACAGCATTCCATCGTAGTATCGCTGCTCGCCAGAAGGAATGGGCGCATCCCATAGTGCCTTAACAAATTGCTTCGACTGCGGCCCCGTTGCCGCGAGGCTGGCTACGGCATTGGTCGCAACCAGGCCGGTTGAATGCCTGGCTTCCAGTTCACGGCCGTCGAGCGTGTATTCGTCTCCATAAGTTGCAATCCCTTGCGAGAGAAAAAACTTCTGGATGCGGTCGCTCAATTCCCGCTCGCCCGGCGCCTTTCTCCACCAGGACCAATCGACCGACCAGTTGCTGGCCGTTCGCCACGCATCGAAGCCAAAATTGGAGGACATCCTGCTCCATGGCATTGCATGCGGAGTGCCGTCGAAGTTGGCGTAATTCGGTGCCAGCCCGGTCTTCGGATTTGTGGTCTTCTCGAAAAAATTGCGGCTTACCGCAGCGGCTTGTGCCCAGAAAGCGCGGTCTCGTTTCGGCCCCCATCTCGCCCACAGTTCGTAGAACGCAGGCAGGTGATAGGAAGGATCGGTAAAGTCGCCTCTGCGCATTCCCGGCACGAAGCGGATCATCTTGTATTGCTCATTGACCATGCTACCAATAGTGCGCGGCCCAAACTTCGTCGGCCCGCTCATGACCGCGTGGTGCCGCATGTTGGTCAGGATCGCATCCGCCTCGGGCTTGTAGTTGTAAATTCCCGGACCGTTTCCCCAGCGCGCGGACGCGAAATAAAGCGACATGACAAAATACTCTTCTCCGTCCGGCGCGGGAGTTTCCTCGTTCGGTTCTCCGTTGGTTTTGCACGACCATGAAAAATATCCGTGGGCCGGATGCTTCGGATTGGAGATGTACATGTAGGTCATCGCCCAGTTCCACAGCGCGTCGAACTCCGCCTTTTTATTCAGTTGGACGGAAATCATCATGCCGTAGGACATTCCTTCAGTCCGAACATCATGATGTGCGACGTCAGTGATGTAGGCAAGTGGCCCATTGGCATTGGTTCCGGCGGCGTAGTAAACGGTCTGCGTATTTTTGTCGCCATGGAAAAGCTGCGCAAACGCGGCGTTTATCTTCGCGTCGATCTGCGCCTGCGAGTGCCCAGCCTCGCGGAAAGGATTAGGGTAGCGACCTGTGGCAAATGCGCCGGAACCATTTGCGCTTGCTCGTTGCGAAGTTACGGAGGAGCGCCGCGCTTGCTGCGCATGTAACGGCAGGCACGTTGCGGTCAGGAAAAACACTCCCAGGCAGACGCCTGCAAATCTTACCGCGCGTTTAGACCTGTCCATTTATTCCTCCGTCTTATCTTTCTTTTTGTCATTCCCGCAGGGAATCTGCTTCCGATCCCGCCGATCGATGACCGCAATTCGTCTCCTAAAGAGGTTTGTCATCCCGACCGGAGCGTAGCGAGTGGAGGGACTTGCTGTTTTCCGGCAAAACGCGAGGTCCTTCGCGTTGCTCAGGATGACACCCTCATTTTGTGAAATAGTCTCCTGGACCTTCAACCAATTGTCCGGGATCATTGCCCCTGCACTCCGCTCGGGTGGTATCCAATAAATTTGTCGACCCACTGAATGAAGTACTTCATGTTGGGAGCATCCGTATGACCGCCGTCGTCCTGCCGCCACGCAAGATGGCCGCCCAGCAGGCCGTCGTTCACCGGCGGCATTTTTGCCGTGTGGTAATCGCTGGAAACGCCCATCCCTTTTACCCCCAGCAGCGTGAACACCGGCTGCGCGGCAACAGTCGCCATATAGCTGCCTTGCTGGTCGAGCCATTTCGCGTCTCCCTTTGCAGGAATGCCATAGCTGATAAACACCAGGCGCGGCGCGCACAATGCAATCAATTCGTTGGAATCGACCGGGATATCGCCCGCGTTCTTGCTGCCGAATCTCGCCTTCGACGCGCCGTATTTCAGGAAGTTTCCGGCCATCCAGTGGTACTCGCCGCTGCCGGTAAGGTTCTCTACGGCTTCTCCGAAATTGCGGCGGAACGGTGTCGCGCCGCCCTTGCCGGAGGAGCCAATCAGTCCAAACGCGAACCGCTTCTCAAACGCCAGCGTCACGAGCGCGGCTTTGCCGTAGCGCGAGACACCTTCGATGCCTACATGTTTTGCGTCCACCGCGGGATCGGTCTCAAGATAATCCAGGCCGCGCGCCGCGCCCCACTCCCAGGCCCGCAAGGATCCCCAATCGTCCGGCTTGCGCGGTTGTCCCTTGTTGACCAGGCCGATGATGCCTCGCGTTAGGCCCGCACCGTTGTCAGCCTGCACGCTGGCGGGATCGATCATCGCGTATCCCCATCCCGCCGCTATAAGCTCCCACGTGGAAGGCGGGTCGCCATCCGCGTTCATCGTTGGGAATACAAACGGCTTGGGGCGTACCAATTGATACGCCGGGTGTTCATCGAACACTTTTTTTAGCGATGGATTCTCTTCCTCGATGGAAGCCTTCAGAGCGTTGTTGATCTGGTCGAGTTCCTCGGGGCTGGGCTGCGTCGGGTTTGGAAATGCCGTTCGACCGAACATCATCAACACCGGCACCGGGCCTTTCGCGTTCGCCGGCAATACCAGCATCATGGAAATGTTGACATTGATAAGTGGATAGCGAGAGTTGTCCACGTGGCCGACAATTTGCTTTGCGATTACGGGAAGCCAGCCAACGTGCTCCTTTTCCGTGACGCCGACTTTCCAGCTCACCTTCGGCGTGTTCGGCGGAATTCGACCGTACACGTACTCTTCGAAATCTTCAACAATCTGCGGCCGTCGCACCTTCCACCACATCTCCGCCGTCGTTACTTTTTTTCCGTTGTTTAACGTGAGCGCGTCCGGAAGGTTGGGATAGGGGTTGGCCAGCGCCTCATCGTAATTGGCATGATTGGGATCTTTTTCATTGCCACTAGGGCCGGGGCGAAGCGCCTCAATGCCAAGTTTGTCCATCATGTTTTGATGGTCCTGCTCAGTGGTAAAGGTCACTGGAGCAGGCTGGACGGAACCAGGATTTGTGTTCTGGGCCGATGAAGTGCAAACCGCCGCAGCCGCAAAGCCAAAATACAAACAAAAAAAAGCGATGAATCGAGCCGACGATCGAATGTTCAACTGGTCCCCTCCGGAAGCTTCGATTGCGGATGGCAGAAACAAGGGCTATCCTAGTCCTCGACTTGAAAAGGATCAACTCTAATGCGATTTAGATTGAATGCAATCCTCGCGCTCATCGTGTCGATGTCCGCTTTCACAATGTCTGCGTCCACCGTTTCGGGCGCTCCACATTCGCATTGGGTGGGATCCTGGGCGTCCTCTCAGCAGATACCGGAGCCCGCAAATGCTCTCCCGATGGACGACCTGCGCGATGCCACGCTCCGTCAGATTGTGCACCTGTCTGTCGGCGGGGAAAGATTGCGCGTGCATTTGTCGAATGCCTTCGGCACCGCGCCGCTGCGCATTGATTCCGTTCACATCGCCCGTCCGCTTTCGCCCGCCAGCGACAGAATCGACGTGACAAGCGATCGAGCTCTGACGTTTTCCGGGAATCAAGACGTAATTATTCCCGCTGGAGCGGAATATATTTCGGACCCGATCGACTATCCGGTGCCCGCGCTTTCCAATCTGGCGATCACGTTGTACCTTGCTGCGCCGCCCGCGCGGGAGACCAGCCATCCCGGCTCGCGTTCCACATCCTATTTTGTGCATGGCGACATGGTTTCCGCGGCCGATCTGCCAAATGCAGGCAAGGTCGATCACTGGTATCAGATTTCTGGCGTCGATGTGACTGGACCCGCCGACGCTGTCTCAATCGTCGCGCTGGGAGATTCGATCACTGATGGACACGCAACGATCACCAACGCCAACGACCGCTGGACAGACGTGCTGGCACAGAGGCTGCAGAACTCGTCCGCGACAAGCATGGTTGGAGTCCTCAACCAGGGCATTGGAGGAAATCATCTTCTCGTGGATGGACTTGGGCCGAATGCTCTGGCACGCTTCAATCGAGATGTGCTGGCGCAGACCGGGGTGCGGTACTTGATTGTGCTGGAAGGCGTGAATGATCTTGGCGGGTTGACGAAACTGGGCGACGTGCCGGATGCCGATCATACTGCGCTGGTGCATCGGATCATTGCCGCGTACCAGCAAATTGTCATGCGAGCCCGAGCGCATGGAATCGAGGCAATTGGTGCCACCATACTGCCTTACGCTGGCTCCGACTACTACCATCCAACGGCGAGGGATGAGCAGGACAGACAGGCTGTCAACCAATGGATTCGCGCTCCAGGCCACTTCGATGCTGTCATTGATTTCGACAGGACCATGCGCGACCCCAACCATCCCGATCGCCTGCTCCCCAGCTACGATTCGGGGGACCATCTGCACCCCTCGCCCGCGGGATATCGCGCGATGGCCGATTCCATTCCGCTCTCGCTTTTTCAGCAGTGAGAGATATTTCAAAGAGATTATAAGGTCACGGATGCCCCATCCTAGCGCAGCTAGGGTGGGACGACATGAAGCACGCATCAAAATAACAGCGCTCTATTCCGCCAACGCAACATAGCTATGCGGCATGATTGTCAGCTTGAAACTGGTGCGCTCCGATGCAAGAGGCATCTGACCTTGAGGGCGCATTGGTGTCGGCTCGCCTGCAATCATCGCTCCCGTCACGATGTTGCGGAGTTGTGAATGCCTGCCGAGAACGGAAACCGTGACATTCACCGGTGAATCCCGAAAAGACTCCACGACAAAGCGGTTGTTATCGTATGCAAACAGGCTCACCTGGCTGGGGGCATCCAGTTGCACAGGGAACGTCTGCAGCAGATAGCTCTTGATGGCGGTTAGCGCAGGCTGAGGAAGCAGGTACAGATCGTTGAAATTCTCCGGTATCGTTAGGACGAAAAGCGTCCCCTTCGAATAGCGGTCCATCAGCAACAGCGGCGCCGCGTAGCCGTTCGCGGTCCCTCGCACAATTGGCCATGCGTCGTTCGTAAGATACGCGACCTTCGGCACCAGGATGGGACTCGTTTCGCCCAGGTTAGCTCCGCCACCAGGTCCAAATGCTCCCCAGTATTTCTGAATGCCGAGGACCTGTCCGGTTTCATGCATCTCGACGATGTCCTCAATTCCACGGCCTTTAAGTGCGCGCAGCAGCCCCGAAGTAATAACGACATTCTTGCCCGCCCGCAACTGCCCTTCGATCTTTTCCACAATCTGCGGATCGTACTTTGCCGATTCCGTTAGAAGCACCATGTCCGCATCGGTCGGAAACGTCGGATATAGATCGATGGGAATTCCGATCATGCCCAGGTAATTCTCAAGGAAGTCTTCTCCGCTCGACTGATATGGCCTGTAGCTCTTCAACCCGATCGGCCGCCCAAGCTGGCCCACCACCGTGTCCACTTCCGCCAGCGAATATCCAGCCACGGTTGCAAAGTTCGCCGCTCCCGGCACGCCGGATTTCTTGTGCCAGGCAAGCATCGCATCGTAGTTGAAGGTCGTGTCGAGCGCCTTCCATCCATCGCGATCGCCCGGCTTTACCGGCTGAATCAGCGCGTTCCAATTGAACAGCGTAATCGCTGGGGCCTTCGCAAGCATGGTGTCCCACAGTTGCTCGCTGTAGCGATCGATGTAGCGAATGCTGAATGTATCCACCCATCCGCCCAGATTCCCTCCCGGCTTGATGTTTTCAAAGTAGCGGAAGATCTGATAGCTCTCATACTGCTGCAACTGCTGGTCCGTATCGACAGGGTCGCGCGTTTCCGTGCCGGTGTAGATAGAGTTGAAAATCTTAGGCTCATTCTGCAGGTCGTATCCCAGCCCCTGGAAATGTGGATACCAGTTGGGAAACTTAATGGTGATCTTCACCTTGGGATTGACCGATCGCGCCGCCCCGACCACCAGATCGCGCGAGACTTCATCCATTAGCCCCAAACGAAATTGCGTCCAGCTTTTTCCGTCTTTCGCGGAAATGTCTGAATCCGTCTTGGTGTTGTTGAAAAAAAAGTCGTCGAGAATAATGTCATCGAAGTGGCGCGCCGTCAGCTCGGAAATATGGCGCACGTAGGCCCGTTCTTTCGGGTCGGTATAGCAGAAGGAGCGAAACTGTCTCGCGTCCGCCCCCACGAACGCGATGCCGCCGCCTACCTGCACTCCGCGATCGAGGAAAAACTTCTTCACGCTGTCGATCAATGCATCGTCGGCGATCACGCCGCTGCGATAGGTCTCGATATATACCTTATTCACCTTCACCTGGCGGTTGATGTTTGCCCAGGAAGTTTCCAGCCACTGCCGGTCCTTCATGTGCTCGACAACCTGCACCGGAATGTAGACCGACACGCCAAAATTTTCCTCGGGCGCGCCCGGCCTGGAGGCAACGGCGGCAAAGCCGGTCGATGCCGCAATTGCCATTGCCAGCAAAACCGGAATTCCTGCGCGTAATCTCATCGAATCCACTCCCCTTTGAAAAGACCGACAACGCCCGAATATTTTTATCGAGTCAACCTAATATATAAGAAGCGCGTCAAGCGTGTTCAATCGTAAATCGTTTCCGCCCATCGCCGGGCTGCATTTGGACTCGTCGCCCCCGGCCGCAACGACATGCTGTAAATTGGTGGGTGCTATGGATCGCCCGAAGGAGATCGCATGAAACAATTCTTTTGCCTGGCCCTGCTGGCTTGTCTGTCCGCTCCAGCGTCGGCGCGGAACAAAATCGTGACGCGCCCCAAAATTACCGGAATCGCCGGCGTCGGGCTCGCCGCGATAAGCCTCCCAGCCGACCGCAAATTTTATGTGCAAACGCTTGGCTGGAAGGCCGTCCCATCCATTGAAGCTTCCGGCGGACTGCGTTTCTACGGCGTGCCTCTGCAATGGGTAGAAGTCCTTCCCGCCACTGGCCGCGACCAGCATCCCATGCGGTACATCGCGTTTGCCACCTCCGACGCCCGCCAGATGCGGCTCTATCTGGCGCAGCATCATGTTGCCGTTTCACCCACTGTTACGCGCTGGAAAGGCGGCAGCCAGGGCTTTAGCGTGAAAGATCCGGAAGGCAACACTGTCCAATTCATCCAGCGCGGTCCATGGCCCGCGCACATCGCGCCGTCTCCGCGGGCCATCAGTTCCCAGATGATCCACGCCGGTTTCATGGTGCGCAGCGCGCCCGACGAAGACGGCTTCTATGAAAAAATCCTCGGATTCCGCCCTTACTGGAAAGGCGGCATGACAGACGGCGCCACCGATTTCATCTCCATCCAGGTGCCCAATGGCACCGACTGGATTGAGTTCATGGTCAGCGTTCCCTCCCACCCGAGTCATCGTGAGCTGGGCGTGGTCGATCATTTTTCTCTGGGCGTCGTGAACATCGATACCGTCGTCGACAAGCTCTCGCGGCGCGGGTGGAAACCTTCCCCCGCATCCCGCAAGCAAATGGGTCGCGATGGAAAATATCAGCTCAACCTCTACGACCCCGACGACGTTCGCGTCGAGTTTATGCAGCTTCTTCCAACTCAAAAACCGTGCTGCTCGCCGTTCACCGGCCCACAGCCGCAACCGGAAAAATTTTGACGATTTCAGTATTGGATCGGGTGTCGACAAAAAAGCCGTCATCCCGTCCGAAGTTTTCGCCGCACCGTGAGAAAGAAGCGAAGGAGATGTGCTTCATTCGCCAACTGTTCGCCCCAAGAAAGTGAAGAATGTTTCTTGGAGCAGCCCACATCCCCCGCCACGTCTTCCGTTCCCAGTTGCACCCCGCCTCACCCGCGGTGCTTACCTACAGAAAAAGCGTTTGTGGCTCTGTTGACATCCTGCGCACCCGCCATGAAATGTCATCCCGACCGAAGCGTAGCGAAGTGGAGGGACCTGCTGTTTGCTCTCTTGATTGGAGATTCATCCTTCCCCCTCTTCTCGGGCAATTCGAAAAATCAGGATGTCAACAGAGCCAGCGTTTGTCTAACTT
>JBOGLY010000021.1:0-13694 GCA_050746425.1 Acidobacteriaceae bacterium | reverse complement strand
CCGCAATTGCCTTCACAGCGCTCAGCCCCACGCGAAGTCCGGTAAACGACCCCGGCCCGGATACCACCGCAAACGCATCCACTTCCGCAAGCTGTCGGTCGTTCGCGCGGAGCAATCCCGCGATGGCGGGAATCAGCTCCGCTGAGAATTCGCGCGGATGCAGATCCACAACGCCCAGAACTTCTATCTGTTGTTCGCTGGAGGCGGCTCGGGTCGCGCTCTGCTTGCTACGGGCAAGCAAAACTCCGCCGGCCGGTCCCGCGGTATCGATGACAAGCAGCAGCATTAGGTCGCGACATCCGCGTCGGCATTCTGGCAGATTTCCACCAGTACGCCTCCGGCGCTGGACGGATGCACAAAAAAATAGAGATGACCGCCCGCGCCAATTTTAAGTTCATCGGAAACTAACCGCATTCCCGCGCATTTCATCTCGGAAAATACCTCTTCGATGTCATCGACATGCAGTGCCAGGTGATGCATTCCTTCACCACGGCGTTCGATAAATCGACCAATCACCGACTCCGTCGACGTCGGCTCCAGCAATTCAATACGGCTCTCGCCAGCCTGCACCATTACCGCGCGCACCTGCTCGTGCTCTACAAATTCCTCCGGCCCAACGGGCATTCCAAGCAGCTCATAGAAGCTGCGTGCCTGCCGCAAATTGCTCACTGCAATCCCAAGATGATCGATGCGAAACATGTTCCTGATATCCTCGCCTCTCCGGTGCCGGTCGCCTGTGCCGTGCCACGCCGTGGTTCGCGCGGCTTAGACGCAGCCCTCGTCCCTGTGCAAATCCAGAAGTCCCTGAACCAGCCTCTCCACCAGAACATACGGATCTTCGTCCCGCGCCGCGACAGCCCGCGCGTGCGCTTCCAGATCGGAAGACCCCAGCCGGTGCCGCACCAGCTCGCGCACCAGCTTTTGCTGAATCATCTCCATCAGCCGCGCCCGCCACGCCACCGTGCGCTTCTGTTCCAGTTTTCCGGCTTCACGAAGTGAACCCACGCAGCGATCGATCGCTTCCGCCAGTTCTTCCGTTCCTTCTCCCATGGTGGCCACCGTCCGCACCACAGGAGGCACCCAGCCCTTGGCATGACCGCCGAGCGATTGCATCGTCCGGATTTCTCTTGTCAGCCGGTCCGCGCCTTCACGATCGCTTTTGTTCACGACAAAAATATCGGCGATTTCCAGAATACCCGCCTTGATGCTCTGAACATCGTCGCCAAGACCCGGTACCAACACCACCACTATCACATCCGCCAGCCGCACAATTTCCACTTCATCCTGACCCACGCCGACCGTCTCGATCAGGAGCCGCGTTTTCCCGCTCGCTTCCACCACCGATGCAATATCCGCGGTGGTCGAGGCCAATCCGCCCAGAAACCCGCGCGTCGCCATGCTGCGGATGTACAGTCCCGGATCGGCGTGATGGCTCTGCATCCGAATGCGATCGCCCAGAATTGCGCCGCCCGTAAATGGACTCGTGGGATCCACGGCAACGATGCCGACGGCATGCTGCTGCGCGCGATAATGCGCCGCAAGACGATCGACCAGCGTGCTCTTTCCTGATCCAGGAGCGCCGGTCAACCCTATCCGCAACGCATGTCCGGTGTGCGGGAAGCAAGCCGACAAGACCGATGCAGCCGCCGGCGCATCGTTTTCCACCAGCGAAATGGCGCGCGCCAACGCGCGAACATCTCCGCCCCGCAGCCTGGCGACAAGGGATTCCGCTTCTTCCCGAACTGCCGGTGGAGTTGACACCAGGATTGCCATATCCGTTTGCGATGATATCGCGTCCGGGCACGCCCCGGCATCCCGGGGCCGATCATGATCCATTCAATCCATCGTCTTCGCTTGAGCAGGATTGAAAGAAACATGGGTGCCCCAGGGGTCGGTCGCCGCGGCGACAACGCGGGCTGGGCACAAGAACTTCCGCGGCAACATCGTAAGATATTCACTGGGAGCAGGCATGGCGCAGTCTTCCGTTGTTCCTGCTGCCGAAAAGCGGGACTACGACAGCGAATTTCACTACGAGCATTGGACACCGCGGTTCAACCCCTGGGTGATCACCTTCACGGTGACGCTGGCGACGTTTATGGAAGCGCTCGATTCGAGCATTGCGAACGTGGCGCTGCCGCACATTGCCGGCACGCTGGGCGCCGACTACGACCAGGCCACATGGATACTCACCTCCTACCTGGTTTCCAACGCGATCGTGTTGCCGATCAGCGGATGGATCGCCAATCGAATCGGACGCAAGCGCTTTTATATGACATGCGTCGCGCTGTTCACTTCTTTTTCTTTTCTCTGCGGGCTCGCCACGACACTGCCGATGCTGATCGTATTTCGCGTGATTCAGGGCGCGGCCGGCGGCGGCCTGCAGCCCAGCGAACGAGCCATCCTGGCCGACACCTTTGAGCCCGAGAAGCGCAGCATGGCATTTGCCTTGTATGGAATGGCCGTGGTCGTGGCGCCCGCTCTTGGGCCTACCATCGGCGGCTGGATTACCGACAACTATACCTGGCGCTGGATCTTTTTCCTGAACATCCCCGTCGGCATTCTGTCCCTGGTGCTGACCAGCCGCATCGTGGAAGACCCTCCTTACTTGAAGCGGGTGCGCAAGGCGGTCGGCGGCATCGACGGCATAGGACTCGGCCTGCTCGCGCTGACCATTGGCGCCCTTCAGATGATGCTCGACAAGGGTCAGGAGAAAGACTGGTTCGGCTCGCGCACTATCGTCATCTACGCTGCGCTTGCAGGTTTCGGCCTGATCGCATTTCTTTATCGCGAATGGACAGCCAAACATCCGGTCATCGACCTGTCACTATATCGCAGACGCAATTTTGCCATGAGCCAGATCGTCATGCTGGCGATCGGCGGGGCCTTGTATTCGACCACCGTGATGATTCCGCAATTTCTGCAGGAGGTGCTCCATTACACGGCTATGGAAGCCGGACTGGCGCTGACCTGGGGCGGCATTGTGCTCATCCTGCTGCTGCCCATTGTTGGGTACATCGGGCAGAAAGTGGATCCCCGCCTGATGATCACCATTGGTTTCACGCTGCTGACCTACGGCATCTGGCGCATTTCCGATCTCAACCTCGGCATCAGTTTCTGGGACGCGGCCAGTTGGCGCGTCATCATGGTGTTGGGCATGCCGTTCATCTTTATCCCTATCAACGTAATGTCCTATGTCGGCGTTCCGCAGGAAAAAAACAATGAGATCTCAGGCCTGACGGCCCTGGCCCGCAACATTGGCGGAAGTCTCGGCGTTTCTTTCATCAGCACCATGATATTGCGGCGGGCACAGACGCATCAGGAAGTCCTGTCCGCGCACATATACGGCTCGTCCACCAGATACCTGTCTCTGAAGCAGGGGATGACCGGCGCATTGCATGCCCGCGGTTACTCCTCCCCCGATGCGGCGACTCGGGCAGTCGCGCGCATATACGACATGATGCGGCAGCAGGCGACTGTGCTTGCCTATGTGGATACCGTTCACATTCTGGTTGTAATTACGGCCTGCCTCATCCCGATCGGCTATCTGATGAAAAAACCGCGCTTTCGGCCCAAGGCCGCCGCGCCAATGGAGTGATGCCGAGGAATCGAAAGCTTTGCCCGCTGCCCACGCCAGACTCAAGGCAGCGCAGCGAGCGCCGTCGCAAACTTGTCCGCAACCAGACCAAAGCCTTTGTCCGTGGGATGCAGTTCGTTCGACCACCACGACTGATAGGCATCGTCCGTCAGGTCCGCGGACAGAGTGCCTCTCACATCCACGTAATGCACGTTTGCGAATGTCTTGGTCAAGCCAGCCAGCATTTCGTTGAATTTGTCGATAATGTCGTGCATCAGCGCGACGTTTCTGGGCAGATCGGAAAATAATTTCTCGCGGAATCCCGGCTGTAACCAAGGTCCGGGGAAGGGCCAACCTCCTAAATATCCCCGGCCGTCCGGTACTGGATAATCGTAGCCATGCACCAATATGGGAATGGAACCCGTTGTTCCCATGCGCTGCTTGCACATGACAGTGATGCCCGTCAGTATCCGCGTGTATGCTATGGCGATTCTCTGCTCAATCAAGCCCTGAACAATGTCTGTGTTCCAGCCAGCAACCGGCGACAATGCACTGTTCAACAACATGCCGAATTCTTTGCCCGCCATGTCATCGCCACCGCCGGACAGCAAGGCTGCCTTAGGAGTGGCGCCTTGCGCCAGAATCTTGTCCAAACAGCCGGAGAGCCTGTACAGTTGGCCGGCAACAGAATATGCCATGGTTTCCGCCGGATCGCCGTGGTGCGCCGTCGATTCCACGTTGTAGCCGTGATCGTGCTCCAAATGCTGGAGCACGTCGTCGCAGAAGATCAGCGTGGCGGGATAATCGAACCATGAATCGCCTATGGCGAGCAGAAATCCCGCGGTCTGCGAAGTGGTATTCGCGACCGCACCGGCAACGTTCGCGATCTGGACGTTCATATCGAGCCGCCGCGGATGATTCGCCAGCACACTCGCCCGCTGTGCGCGGACGATCGCGCGACGCTGAAGAATCTCTTCCGCCATTTGCTGACCTTGTGCAATGGCAGTGGCTGTAGCGTTGTCTTCGACCATAATTCACCCCCGCCTGGCAATTCGCGATTCATGCAGGCAAACAGTGTACGAGCTCATTTCTTCAGCAGTTCCCTGGCAATGATCATGCGCTGAATTTCGCTCGTCCCTTCTCCGATCGTGCACAACTTGACATCGCGATAGAACTTCTCCGCCGGATAGTCCTTGATGAACCCGTAGCCGCCGTGCAGTTGCACGCCCTCATCGCAAATCTTCACCGCGATCTCGCTCGCGTACAGCTTGGCCATCGAAGATTCAAGCGTCGTCTTCATACCAGCATCCTTCATCCGCGCGGCGCGCAGGGTCAGCAGCCTGGCTGCATCCAGTTGCGTTGCCATATCCGCAATCTTCCACTGGATTCCCTGAAAGTCGCTGATCGCCTTGCCGAATTGCTTGCGCTCCATGGTGTATTTCAACGCAGCTTCAAACGCTCCCTGCGCCATGCCCAACGACAGCGCCGCAATCGAAATCCGGCCGCCGTCCAATACGCGCATCGAGTCGACAAAGCCCGCGCCCTGCTTGCCCAACAGATTCTCCGCTGGAATCTCGCAGTCCTCAAAAATCAGCTCCGACGTATCGCTGGCCCGCAAGCCAAGCTTGTTTTCTTTTTTGCCCGCGCGAAATCCCGGCGTTCCTTTTTCCACGATGAACGCCGACAGTCCATGCGTTCCCTTCGATTTATCGGTGACTGCAATTACGACAGAAACATCCGCGTAGTGACCGTTTGTGATGAAAGTTTTGTTGCCGTTCAATACCCAGCGATCGCCCTTCTTCACGGCGGTTGTGCGCGCCCCGCCCGCATCCGATCCCGAGCCTGGCTCCGTCAGTCCCCACGCACCCAGCCATTCCCCGCTGGCCAGCCTGGTCACATATTTCTTCCGTTGCTCTTCTGTGCCGGCCAGAAAAATATGGTTTGTCGCCAGGGAATTGTGCGAGGCCACGATGATGCCGACCGACCCGTCCACGCGGGACAATTCCTCGATTGCAATCACGTACTCCACATAGCCAAGCTCGGAGCCGCCATATTGCTGCGGAAAAATAACGCCCATAAGCCCCATGCGGCCCAGTTCCTTCACCAGATCCGCCGGAAATTCGCTGGCTTCATCCCACCGGCTTACATTGGGCGCGATTTCGCGAGCGGCGAACTCGCGAATCTCCTTGCGCAACTGCTGCTGCTCATCCGTGAACAGATGGAACTGCCCGTGCCCCGCATCCGACTTTGACGGCGACTGTGCGCTCATTCGAATCCCCACAGGAAGAAAACTACCGAGATTACCACGCTGCCGCGCCGAGTGTCGAATCCACAGTGAACTTGGCTTACACGTCGAGGCGGTTCGCCGCAGCCACACGGCCATACCACAGGCCGGAATCCTTGATGGTGCGCTTCTGGTCACGGAAGTCGACATAGGTCAGTCCATAACGCTGGCTATAACCGTCGGCCCATTCAAAATTATCCAACAGGCTCCAGGCGTGGAAGGCACGCACGTTGGCGCCATCGGCGATGGCTCGCGCCAACTCGGCCAGTTCCTCGCGGAAAAATTCGATGCGTCGCTGGTCAGGCACACGGCCATCTTCTTTTTGATACGGGTCGTCGAGATAACTGCACCCGCTTTCAGTGATCTCGATTACGGGCCGGTTGTACTCGCGCGTGATCCGCATGACTAGGTCGTAGATACCGCGCGGCCAGATTTCTAGACCGGCATCGGTCAGCGGCCCCTCGGTCGGCATCGCCGCATGGAATTGCGTATAACGGTCGCGCCCACCGCTTGTATCCTGTTCGGTTTCGGTGCCAAAGCTGGCTCCGCCATTGGCGTGCGCCGCGCCACTTGCATCGGAGACGATGCGGCGAGTGTAGTAATGAAATCCAATCCAGTCGAGCGGGGCCTTCATGATGCGATCGTCGCCCGGCCTGTACCCCATCGCCGCATAGGGTATTTCGCCGACGAACGCCTTCGGGTATTGCCCGGTCATCGCCGCTTCCAGAAAATAGATGTTATTCATCGCGTGGTACCGGTCGGCTGCGGCTTTGTCCGCTTCCGAATTTGTTTTCGGATATGCGGGAGCCATTCCATACGCACTGCCCACCGTTGCCTTCGAAGACGCCGCCTTGATGGCGCGGGAAGCCTCGCCATGCGCCAGGTTCACCGTATGCGCCGCCTTCAAAAAATCGTTATAACTCGCGCGGCACGGCGGGAAAATGCCCACGCCATAGCCAAGGTACGTAAACGACCAGGGCATATTGAAAGGAGCCCAAACCGTGATACGGTCACCAAGATGCTTCGCCAGAATCCCCGCATACTCCGCGTAATACCCGGCCAGGTCGCGATTCGGCCAGCCTCCGCGGTCTTCCAAACCCTGCGGAAGATCCCAGTGGTAGATAGTGCAGAATGGCCGCAGGCTCGCCTCCAGCGCTGTATCGACAAGCCGGCTGTAATGGTCGAGTCCCTTTTGATTCGCCGCTCCCGTGCCAGTCGGCTGGATGCGCGACCACGAAATTGAGAAGCGGTAGCTCTTCTGGTTCAGCCGCTTCAGAATGGCGATATCTTCCGGGTAGCGATGGTATTGATCGCAGGCCACGTCGCCCGTAGCGCCACCCTTTACCTTGCCGACTGTATGCGAAAAACGGTCCCAGATGGACTCTCCCTTTCCATCCTCGTTCCATGCTCCCTCCACCTGATAGGAAGCGGTAGCCATGCCCCACAAGAAGTCTCTCGGGAAACGCGCATCGGCGATGGCCCCGGATAGAACTGAGCCTGGAATGTATTTGGGAGGTCGAGCAGCGACGGCGGACAATCCGCGGCGCGGAAGCAATGTACTACCGGCTGCGATCAGGGAGTTGTTGATGAATCGACGACGGTTCATATTCTGCGCTCTCCAGCAGACACCTTGCGCACTACGGCAAATTCGGGTGCGCAATGTATTCCGGCCTACGCCCGTTATTCTATCTGCACGGAAAAATGTTCCAGTCCCGTGCCAAAAACTTGGGAATGAATGAGAATAAGATCGTCATGAAAAAACATTTCTCGCTGCTTTTCCCCGTGGCGCTGTTGCTGCTGGTCGCATTCACGGTCGTCACCGCGACTTCGTTTGCACAGACAACGAAGGCGATTCCCACGAAAACCGTCGCACCGCCTCCGCCCATTCTGCTCGGCACCGCCTGGTACCCAGAACAATGGCCGGAATCGCGATGGCCCGCCGATCTCGCATTGATGCAGAAGGCCGGCATCCGCTTCGTTCGCGTCGGCGAATTTGCCTGGAGCACAATGGAGCCTTCTGAAGGCGATTACCGCTTCGGCTGGCTGGAACGCGCCATCGACGAAGCCGGTCAACATGGCATCTATACCGTACTCGGAACCCCCACTGCCGCCCCGCCGGCATGGCTGACGCAGAAATATCCCGAGACCCTGCGCACGGAGCAGGACGGTCGCAAAGCGGAACACGGCAATCGTCAGCAATTCAACTGGGACAATCAGAAATATCGCGAGCTGTGCCGAGATATCGCCAGCCGCATGGCGCAGCGATTTGGCCACAATCCTTATGTGATCGGCTGGCAGATCGACAATGAATATGCCGAAGTATCTTTCGACCCACAGACGCGCGCCGACTTCCAGGCGTGGTTGAAAAATTACTACGGCACACTGGACAACCTGAATGCGCGCTGGACCACCGCCTACTGGAGCCAGACCTACAGCAACTGGGACCAGATTCCGATCGAGACCGAGCCAGGCAATCCGGGCCTGCTGCTCAGTTGGAAACGCTTCTTCACCCACACATGGGTCAGTTATCAGAAGAACCAGCTCGATGCGATCCGCCAATACGCCGCTCCGCGACAGTTCATCACCACCAATATGATGGGATGGTTCCAGGGATACGACCATTACAAAGTCGCGCACGATCTTGACCTGGCCGCGTGGGACGATTACATCGGCGAAGGTCATGTGAATCCGTACAGCAACGGTGCTACCGACGACCTGACGCGCGGATTCAAGCAGAAGAATTTCTGGATCATGGAGACGCAACCCGGCCACGTCGATTGGGCCAAGATCAACAACGACCTGAACAAAGGCGAAGTACGCGCCATGGCGTGGGAGAACATTGGACACGGCGCAGACGCGGTCAGCTACTGGCAATGGCGCAGCGCGCTGAACGGCCAGGAGGAATACCACGGCACCCTCGTCGGCCCCGACGGCACGCCGGTCCCGCTCTACCCGGAAGTCGCGCAGTTGGGTCGCGAATTTGCCAAGACAGGTCCGGTGCTCGCAGGAACGTCGCCCCGGTCTCAGGTTGCCATTCTGCACACGTACCCAAGCTTCTGGGCTATCGGCTGGCAGCCGCAGAACGACGAATATGACCCCATCAAGGAGCTTCTCAGCTACTACCAACCGTTGAAAAAAATTGCGCAGTCAATCGACATTGTGCAGCCCACGGCAGCTCTGGATAGATACAAATTAGTGGTTGCCCCCGGGTTGAATGTACTCTCTGCGGCAGCGGCGAAAAACCTAATCTCTTACGTGAAGAATGGCGGCCATCTCGTTCTAGGACAGCGCACTGGCATGAAGAACAGCGACAACGGCTTGCAGGTCGAGCGGCAGCCTGGGCCACTGGTTCCATTGCTGGGCGGAAGAGTCGAGGCATATTACGCGTTGCTTCAGCCTGTGCCGATCCAGGGACAGTTTGGAGACAACACGAGCAAGCTTTGGGCGGAACTTCTCAGCACCAGCTTGCCCGATACGCACGTGCTGGAAACCTACGGCAACAGCAATGGCTGGCTGAATGGCAAGCCCGCAATCATCACTCGCAAAGTCGGTAAGGGAAGCATCACCTATGTCGGCGTTTGGATGGACGATGCCGGCATGGCGAAGCTGGCGAAATGGATGACCGACATGAGCGGCGTCACTCCCGCACTGACCGGTGTGCCGACGGGGGTTGAAGTCGACCCGCGCTACGGAACGGACCACACGGTTTTCGTGCTGGTAAATTGGTCGCCAACCTCACAGACCATCACGCTTCCCGCTTCCATGCAGGATGTCTTGAACGGCGGCTCGGTCAATTCCGTCACATTGCCGCAATATGGAGTGTCCGTGCTATCGGAGTCGAAGCGATGAAGAGACCATCTCAGATCATTTTCCGCGGTTCGGTCGTTTGTCTTTTTGCTTCGCTGTTCTTCTGGGCCTTGCCGCTTGCCGCGCAATCCACGCCGTCACAATCTCCCGGTGTGGCGCCAGCGCCCACGCCCATCCTGCTATGGCCAAACGGCGCTCCCGGCGCGGTCGGGGACACCCCGCTCGATAAGCCAACGCTCACCGCATATCTGCCCGCGCAGAATCCGACTCACACGGCAATCGTCATCTGCCCCGGTGGTGGATATGTGATGCTGGCGATCGAAAAGGAAGGCACCGACGTTGCACATTGGTTGAACGCGCGCGGAGTTGCCGCCTTCGTCCTGAAATATCGACTCGGACCGCGATACCACTATCCTGCTCAACTGCTCGATGCGCAGAGGGCGATCCGCTACGTGCGCTCCCATGCGACGGAAGACGCGATCGACCCAACCCGCATCGGCATCTGGGGATTTTCCGCCGGCGGTCATCTGGCTTCGACCGCGGGCACGCATTTCGATTCCGGCAACCCGAATGCGACAGACCCCATCGAGCGCGCCAGCAGTCGTCCGGATTTCATGGTGTTGGCCTACCCTGTCATCAGCATGGAACCGGGTGGCATTACGCACATGGGATCTTTGCATTTCCTGCTGGGCAACCAGCCGAATCCAATGCTTGAAAATGAATTGTCCAACGAAACGCAGGTCACGCCGCAGACTCCGCCCACGTTTCTCTTCAGCACGACGAACGATGAGACCGTCCCAGTGATGAACAGCATCTTGTTCTATGAGGCACTCATTCGCTCCGGCGTACCGGCCGAGATGCACATCTTCGAAAGAGGTCATCATGGTTCCGGTCTGGCGCAGGACAATCCGCAGTTGCGCATGTGGCCCGTACTGCTGCAAAACTGGCTGCACCTGCATGGCTGGATGGCTTCTGGCGCTGAGTAACCGAGTCATCCAACAATTGACTTGTCATTTCGTGGCCGTTCGACGTAGCTCAATGAAAATTCCGCGCGCCGCAATCGAGGAACCTGCTGTTCGTCGGCCTCGAAATGATCAGATCGCTTGCATGCGTTAAATCAAACAACAGGGGCCCCATCCTTCGCGCTCTTGCGAAGGGTGGGAATGAATAACGTCGACATTCCTCGCATTGCAAGCCGTCCAGGGCCTGTCTCTACGTGCCTACCGTGGAATTATGCCAATCGTCTTCAGCCATGTCTCCATCAATTCAGGCCAGTCCGTGATGGGAAGCTTTGTCCGCCGCAATCCAAACGCGTGGCCGCCGTGAGCATACAAATGCATCTCCATGGGAACTCCAGCGTTTTTCAGCGCAATGTAGTAAGCCAACGAGTCGTCTACATTGTCTACGTGGTCATCCTCCGCCTGTAGCAAAAACGTAGGCGGCGTTTCGGCGCTGACCGGTATCGCTGGATTCAGACCAAGATCTTCATCGGCGTTATCAGGATGTGGCACCACAAACTTTTTGGCGCCTTGGTGAGCATCCCATTCCGCCGCGGACAGCGACAGGTGCCCCGGATACAGAGCCACCGCAAAATCCGGGCGGCAGCTTACTTTGTCGGCGGCATCGACAGCCGGATACAAACGCTGCTCAAAATGCGTGCTGATCGCTGCCACAAGATGCCCACCCGCCGAAAACCCAAGCACTCCAATCTTGTGCGGATCGATATGCCACTCCACGGCGTGCAAGCGCACCAGTCCCACGGTTCGCTGCGCATCTTCCAACGCCATCGACGACTCCGGATATGGCCCCGATTTCGGGTAAGCTCCCACATCCGTCACGCGGTATTTCAACAGAACGCATGTGATCCCTGTCGACGTCAGCCAGTCGCAAACTTCCGTGCCTTCAAGATCGATAGCAAGAATCTGATAACCGCCGCCAGGAAATACGACCACCGCTGCGCCCGTATTCTTTCCGGTCGGCGAATACACCGTCATCGTGGGCCGAGTCACATTGCTTACATAGTCCCACGGCCTGCCGGCGACCAGCTCTTTCGTGTCCGTCTCCATCTTCCCCGGCCCCGCGACTGGCTGCGGATCAGGCGCTGCCCCCGGCCATATCGCCACTTGCGTATGGCCCGGCGATGGCTGCCAGACACGCCTCTGAGCGGTCAGATTGCTAAATGCAAACACAACACAGAAAACGATGGACGCAGGCTTCATTGCGATCACCAAAGTTTCGGCTTTCAGACATGAAATCGCTTTGATTATTTTCCCAGTTGCAAAACTTCCAGCGCGCGCTCCAGGCGCACGCCGCGCGAGGCCTTCAGCAACACCGCATCGCCTCGTCGCAGATTTTCGCGCAGCCATGCGGCCGCATCTTCCGGGGTCGCAACAAACGTACCTTCCGCGCCTGCGGCTTTGGCTCCCGCAACAATCGACGCCGCTTCCCCGCGCACGCCAATCACCTGATTTACGCCGCGCTGGCCCATGTATTCTCCGCAATCGTAGTGGAGGTTTGCGCCCTCCGGCCCCAGCTCCAGCATTTCGCCCGCGACAACGATCCTGCGCTCGGCGGGCAATGTCAGCAGCGTATCCACCATCGCGCGCAAGGCGGCAGGATTGGAGTTATAACAATCGTTGATCAGCGTCGCACCGCGATATTCAAGTGTCTGGCCGCGCCTTTCCGGTGGCATCAGGATCCCCAGCGCCGCTGCGCATTCTGTCAGCGGAATTCCGCTGGCCAGCCCGACCGCGATTCCAGCGAGTGCATTCAGAACATTGTGTTCTCCCATCAGGCGAAGGTCCACTTCCGCGCTCTCGCCGTTCGCGGACACGGTGAACCGCGTGCCCGCAGCGCCCATCGGCACAATTGATTCAGCGCGTGGATCGGCGCAGGTCCCTGTGCCGAAGTAGATTGTCTTGCCAGAATAATCGCGGCCAAATTGCCGCACGTATTCGTCGTCGCAATTTAGGATTGCAGTTCCGCGACGCGGCAGCGACGCGATCAGTTCATATTTCGCGCGGGCAATCCCCGCCTGCCCGTCGGGAAAATTCTCCGCGTGCGCGGTGCCGACATTCGTCACCACACCCCAATCCGGTGCTGCAATCTTGCACAATGCGGCGATCTCCCCCGAGCGAGACATCCCCATTTCAAGAATCGCAATTTCGTCGTCCGGATTCAGCCGCAGCAATTGCAACGGCAGGCCGAATTGGTTGTTCAAATTTCCCTGCGATTTGTGTACGCGAAATCGCCGCTCCAAAACCTGCGCGATCGCTTCTTTGGTGGTAGTCTTCCCGGCGCTGCCGGTAATTCCAATCACGCGCTTGCCCCAATGTCGCCGCACACTGGATGCCAGCCGCTGCATCGCAGCAAGCGGATCTTCGACCAGCATAAGTCGGCTGCGGATCACATCGCTTTTGTAACGCTCAACGTTGGCGCGAGCAATTACCGCCGCGACCGCGCCCGTTTCAATTGCCGTCTCCACGAAGTCATGTCCGTCGAAGCGCTCACCATGAATCGCAAAAAATAGATCGCCGAACTGAATCGTCCGCGAGTCGATGGAATATCCCGTTGCGCTCGCAGCCGCTCCGTCGCGGGCCAGCCGCGCACCCTCGCATCCTGGCGCTAGCTCCGCGGCCATCCATTCGCGAATTTGTTCCAGGGTCAGTTGCATTGTGGACCTCGTTCGCCTTGCTCGGCTGCACCGTATCTTTCCCGCAACGCCTTCCTTGTTACCTCAACGTCGTCAAACGGAATCGTTCGCTCGCCGATGATCTGTACTTTCTCGTGGCCCTTGCCCGCAATCACGACCACGTCGTTTTCTCTTGCTTCGGCAATCGCGATGCGAATTGCGCGCGCCCGGTCCGCTTCCACCTGAAACTCAACTCCGCTGGCCTTCAGACCGGGAAGAATCTCCGCAAGAATAGCATCCGGGTCCTCCGAGCGCGGATTGTCACTGGTCACCACGACAAAATCGCTTCCCTCGCCAGCCGCCAGCCCCATGCGAGGACGCTTGCCGCGGTCGCGATC
>JBOGLY010000020.1:0-14178 GCA_050746425.1 Acidobacteriaceae bacterium | reverse complement strand
GGGAAGATCCATACCGCTCAGCAGACGCTGCTGGCAGGTTGGCAAGAGCTATGGACTATGGGCGGCCTCGCGACCCGAGAATCCAGTTGCATAGTTTGGCAACTAATTATAGGAGCGAATTAACGTGAATTATTTCGTATAGAAGGCAAGAAGCTTCCGATGAACTCGTATCAGCTTGCTTGTGGGGGTGTAGTCAATGAAGCCCGATTGCTTGAACCTGTTCATAAAAAAGGAAACGCGCGACCGTGTAGTCCCCACCATTTCCGCCAGCGTTTCCTGACTAATCCTCGGAATAGTGACCTCGGTTGATCCGTGCATATCAAAACGGGCTAGCAGCGATAGAATCCGCGCCAATCTTTTCTCGCTGGGATTGCAACGCTGGTCGACCAAATGTTGCTGGTATCGGATGTTGCTCTCGACAGCGTATGCCAGAAGAGCATTTGCCAGCTTGACTTGGCTTGTTAGTGCGAGCATCAAAGTCTTTTTTTCAATTCGCAGGAGGCTGCAGTCCGTCATCGTGCTGGCCGACGCCGCGCGGGAAGATTGGCCCGTTATTGAATCTTCACCTACAAAATCCTCCTCGCTCAAAATATCGAGAGTGGCTACTTTCCCCGCCTGGGATTTTACGCTGAGCCTTACCATTCCCTTTTGAATGACAAACAAGGCATCCGCCGCGTCGCCCTGGGAATAGATTGTCTGCCCTTTACCGAAAGACATCATCGTCCTACCCACGCCAACGGTCGAGAGAAATGTTTTTGGACTAAAGGCAAGTCGTTGCTTGACCATAGGATGTCACGTCTTAGCCAAAGAATATCGCATTTAAGCGCGCACAATGAAAAGAACAGATAGCCGTGATCAATACTGAACATTGTAGTTGTGCGCCACAGTGGGCTTGCTTACCAGTGCATAAATAGTGGGAGATGATAACTATGGTCAATACTGTACAAAGTAAGGTCGCGCTAATACAAGGCATGGTCACCAGTGTGAGAGAATGAAGTAGAAAAAGATGGTCAATATTGCTCATAATAATATCGAACTAGTGTGAAATATCATTAGGGAAGGCCTGATTGAGTCGGCAGAAAGTGCTCTCCCTGGCAGAAGCACTACGGAGTTCATCCGTTTACAGTACGGCTAAACCCGTGCCCCGATGCAAATCAGGCTTAATCGGAGCTTTCTATAGGCCACGAAGACCTAAAGGCAGATTTAGATGTTCAATAATGAACAGAGTAATTTCACGCCAAGGTGGAAGTTGCCATATCTCCCCAAACGGCGATGGAAGGGTGATAATGTCCAATATTGAACATATTATTTCGTATCAATGTAGGATTTGCTGGGGCTTGTGCTATGCCGCGTATCGAGGAACAGACGGACAAGGGTGCTAAACTCACGGGTTTTCACTGGAGTTTGATTTTAATTTGAGGTGAATCATGGCGACAGCTAGCCACCAGGTTTCCGGCGCCGCGGGTCTCAAGTATTTGACCGAGGATGAAACGCTGTTCCGCGACAGCGTCCGCCAGTTTGCCCGCGAAACCATCGGTCCGCTGGTGCGCGAGATGGATGAGCATCAGAAGATGGATGTCTCGCTGGTGCGGCAGCTTTTCGACCTGGGCTTGATGGGCATTGAAATTCCGCAGAATTATGGCGGCGCGAGCGGCACTTTCTTTGAGGCAATCCTAGCGGTTGAAGAAATTTCTGCCGTGGACCCTTCAGTTGGCGTTCTGGTGGACGTGCAGAACACGCTGGTGATCAACGCGTTGTTGCGCTGGGCGACGGATGAACAGAAGCAGCGCTATCTGCCGAGGCTGGCGAAAGAATGGGTGGGTGCGTACGCGCTAAGCGAAGCCGCATCGGGCTCCGATGCATTCGCACTGCAGGCCCGTGCGGAAAAAAGGGACGACCATTATGTATTGAACGGGCAGAAGCTTTGGATCACGAACGCAAAGGAAGCGGAGTTGTTCATCGTGTTTGCGACTGTCGATCCGGCGGCGGGTTACAAGGGGATACACGCATTCCTGGTGGAGAAGAGCTTTCCCGGATTCACGCTTGGCAAAAAGGAGGACAAGCTCGGGATTCGCGCCTCCAGCACCTGCGAAGTTGTCTTGGAAGAGTGCAAAGTTCCTGCGGCGAACCTACTGGGCGAAGCGGGGAAGGGCTATAAGATTGCCATCGAGACTCTCAACGAGGGCCGCATTGGAATTGGAGCGCAGATGCTGGGATTGGCGCAAGGGGCGTGGAACCACGCTGCTCGTTATGCCAAGGAGCGCAAGCAATTTGGCAAGCCGATCGCCGATTTTCAGGCCATCCAGTTTCAGCTTGCGGAATTGGCGGTCGACATTGAAGCGGCGCGCTTGATGGTCTACAACGCCGCCCGCTTAAAGGATGCCAAGCTGGATTTCCTTAGGGAAGCGGCGATGACGAAATATTTTACATCGCAGGTCGCAGAGCGCGTGGCCAGCCAGGCGGTCGAGGTTTTCGGCGGCTACGGTTTTGTGAAGGATTATCCGGTTGAGAAGTTTTTCCGGGACTCAAAAATCGGAAAGATTTATGAAGGGACTTCGAACATGCAGTTGGCCACCATCGCCAAGCTGGTGATGTAGAGCGGGGGCCGCTAGCATCTCCCGCTACCAGAGGGTCCGCGGGTAGTGTTCCGCAATCTCATCGTCGGCGGAAACCAGGAACGCGAAACCGTTGGCCTTGGCCTGGGCGACGATGAACCGGTCGAACGGATCGCGGGTCCATTTCTCATCGATCGCCGTGTTTGCGACGGAGGGGAATGGGAGATCGCAGACACGAACGCCGATCTCATAGGCGACCTTTCGCTGCACGTCGCGGGACGGCAGCTTGATCCGCTGGATCTCGTAGAGATATTCCAATTCAATCAATACCATCGGCGAGATCAGCAGATCCGCTTTTTCCATGGCATCTTTAGCTTTGGGACTAATGCGGTTCAAATTGCCTTGGGCCAACCAGATGACGACATTCGTGTCCAGGTACGCAATCACAGATCGGCCCAGTCTTTTTCCCAGGCGTGAGTCATTTCAGCCAACAAAGACGGATGGTCCCGTTCCTGGAATTCAGGATTGACGACCTCCAGCGGCGTAATCAGACTTAGGCGGCTGCCCGGCGTCTTGTCGGGAGAGAGCTTGACCCTCCGACCCTTGTGCGTGACCCAGATATCGGTTCCTTCTAGAGCCTGGTTGACGAAAGCAAAGATGTTTCGCCGGAATTGGGTGATCGAGACTTCCATGTAGCCATTGTAACATCGTGTACACTGCAAAATGTACGAGATGTACGCTTCTTATTCCTTGCTATCTCCAAGTGTCGAAAACGATCCGGCCTTCATGCTGCCATCTTTCTGTTTCAACAGGATTTGGATTTTCCCCTCCGCTGCTTCCAGATCTCCTTTGCAGGCATTTGAAAGCTTTACGCCTTCTTCAAACAGGCGTACCGACTCTTCCAGCGGCAGGTCGCCTCGCTCCAATTTGGCGATGATCGCTTCCAACTGCTTTAAGGACTCTTCAAAGCTTGCCAAGGTTGACTCCCGGTTCCTCTGCGCTGTTTATTTCCACGCTAGACTTGGTTGCTGTTCCTCGCCCATTTGCTTCGCTCGCGCGGGCAGCGGAGCGCTCTGTCAGCACGCTGTCGATCACTGTCAAGGCCGCCTCGTAACGCGAGGCCGGTGCGCTTACTTGCACGCCCTGTACCATGCCGCGAGCAGCGACCAGCATTTCCTGGGCAATCTTGACGCCTTCGGCGCGCGCCAACTCCGGCGTATCGGCGCGCTGCATGCGCAATAGAATTTCATCCGGCACGAAGACGCGTAGATCGTTGCGCATAAATTCCGCGTTGCGCAGGCTCACCAACGGCCAGATGCCAGCGATTACAGGAAGATGAAACTGCTCGATGCGCTTGAGGAATTCTTCCAATAGACGCAGATCGAACACCGGTTGCGTGATTGCGTACTCCGCCCCGGCTTCGACTTTGTACGCGAAGCGGCGCACTTCATTGTCGAGGTCGGGCACTCCCGGATTGGCGGCGACTCCAATGGCAAACCCAGTGGACGCGCCAATGGAATTGCCGCCGATGTCCAAGCCGCAATTCAGATTGCGAACAATGTTGACCAGGCCGATGGCATCCACGTCGAAGACGGCCGTGGCGTCGGGATAATTTCCCAGCTTAGGTGGATCGCCCGTCAGGCACAGGATGTTCCGCAGCCCCAGCGACGCGGCTCCGAGCAGGTCCGACTGAATGCTGAGCACGTTGCGATCGCGACAGGTGTAGTGCAGAACGCTTTCAATCCCAACTTGCTGTTGCACCTGCAGGCATAAGCTTAACGCGCTCATGCGCGCCGAGGCGCGTGGCGAATCGGGAACATTGATCGCCTCGACGCCATGCTGCGCCAGCATTTTCGCGGCCTGCAACTCGCGATGGGCGCTGATTCCGCGCGGCGGAACAATTTCCACCAATGCGATAAATTTGCCGCCGACCAGGTCGGAGCCGAGCCTTGAGCGCTGTTCGAGCGGCGGCGGCGTTACCGCGCTCTGCACGCTGACAGTACTGGCAGCCACGGGTCCTGTCTTGCGCGCATCGAGCGCCCGCAGCGCGGAGCGCATGGCGCGAATATGGCTGGGCGTGGTGCCGCAACAACCGCCGACAAACTGCACGCCCGCCTGCGCGAATTTGCGGACGAAGCTGGCCATATATTCCGGTGAACAGAGATAGATGTTTCTGCCGTCCACGGCGCGCGGCATTCCCGCGTTCGGCATGGCAACCAGGGGCAGCGTCGTCGCGGTCCGCATGCGTTCAATCGCGCTCAACACGGTCGCCGGTCCCACGCTGCAATTGCAGCCCACCGCATCGGCGCCCCATTCGGTCAGTTTCCTTGCCGCTGCTTCCGGGGAGGAGCCATCGAGCGTGTTGCCTTCCTCGTCGATCGTCATCATGACCAGGACAGGAAGCTCCGGAGCGGCCTCTCGCGCCGCAAGAATGGCCTGATGCACTTCATTCAGCGAGGTCATCGTCTCCAGCGCCAGCAGATCGACGCCGACTCCGGGACCTCCTTCCGCCAGCGCGCGAATTTGCTCGGCAAATGCCCCCCTGGCTTCTTCGAACGCAACTTTGCCCAGCGGTTCAATCTGCACCCCTAAAGGTCCCACTGCACCGGCGACGTAGGCTTGCGTGGCTTGCTTGTCGCGAATCTGGCTTACTGCCTGACGGGCAATTTTTGCGCCAGCCACATTCATCTCGTGCACTTTGTCATGCAGGCCGTGGCGTTCCAGGCGATATCGATTGCAGCCAAAGGTATTCGTCTCGACGATCTCGGCCCCGGCCTGAAGATATTCCTCGTGGATGCCGCGAATCAGGTCTGGCTGCGACAGATTCAATTCGTCGTAACAGCGGTGGATGAACACGCCGCGTTCGTACAGCATGGTGCCCATGGCGCCGTCGCACAATACGCTTCGTGTCTGGAACAACTCAGTCAGGTTTGCCATTAAAAACAGTCCGTCTGATTATCCTAGAAGGTGTTGCCCGGAAGCGCCAGATGAAGTCATCTGGTATACACTGACCTTTCAGCCACGAACGTTGAAAGTGCCCTCGAATTGGAGCATTCAGCTTTGATGAGTCGTAGTTTGTTTGTCCGCGTGTTCCTCAGCGTCGTCACCGCCACAAGCGTCTTTTTGATGATGGGTTGCACTGGCGCAAGGTCGTACTTCGCCGGTCGGCCCGTTCCTCCCAGCAAAGTCCTGGAGCGGGTGATGGTTGCCATTCAAAACCCCTCGCCAATCACCACCGGCGCGGTGCAGATTCTGGATGCCCGCTATGACATCCGCAACAGCGAAAACGGCACCGTCCCGGCGTTTTTTGTCAGCGGATATAAGGGCAACCTGCCCAGCCTTATTCTCAATTATCCTGAGCAGTCGGTGGGTTACATCTACAGTTCCGGCGACGGCGCGTTGGAGTCCATCAATTACGCTACCGAAGCAGCGACCTCTCCAATCAGTGGGTTGCCCGGGCCGTCCAGCAGCGTGTTCGTACCCTCGGATGGCGATTATGTGATCGCCGCCAACCAGACAGCGCAGTATCTGTCCGTGGCGGATCATCTGCAGGGGGTAGACGTCTTTTTGAATCTTCCCAACGTTTACAAGGTTGAGGTGAATCCCAGCGCGACCGTCATCCTGGCCTTTGTCCAGAACAGCAATTATGCCTATCGAGTGATCCATTTGCAGCAGCCGAATGGGAATGTGATGCCGGTGCCGACCTTCCCAAATGAGGCAAATTGGCCCAGCAATGTGGCTCCAGTTAACTGCGAGCCGATTAACCTCCCGGTGTATTGCGTTGTCCCAGTGCTCGATCAGAACGGCAATCCGATTCAGTTCGATCGTCCTTTCAACACCATATTTTCTTCCGACGGAACGACGGGCTGGCTGCTGAACTGCGGCCCGGAATGTGGTGGCACACAATCCAGCGTCAGTCTGCTTAACATGGGCGACCTGAACGTATACAACTTCCCGGGCAGCACGTATCCCAGCCCGCCGGCCAACCCCGCGCCGCCGACTGAGGAACAAAGAATTCCCGTGCCTGGTGGCGCGACCATGGCGATTTATGGCAACGGAACCCTGTACGTCTCGGGCCAGCAACGTCAATCGGATGGTTTGTTCGAAGGGTTTCTCTCGATTGTGAACTTGACCAGCAACCAGGTGAGCGCGACCTATCCGATTTCCGACGGCACCCATACGAAAATGCTGTTCGGCGACGACAACACGTTATGGATCGGCTCGCAGCTTTGCCAAAGCGGCGAGCGGGTGGCCACGAACCAGCCTGCAACGGGCTGTCTTACGATGTTCAATTTAGCGACTAATTCGGTGTTGGTCGAACCGTGGTATGGCGATTTGACGGGACTATGCGCCATCACCAACTGGCACAAGATCTACACGGCCTACGGCGGTCAGATTCACATCTACGCCACGACAAATGTTGGCATTACAACCAGTACCGTCGGCTACTCGGCTGGCAGCGAGCTATACAATGGCAATGCCACGGTGCAGGGCACTGCCTACGATGTCGCGTATATGGATGCGCTTTCAAACGCAGCTGATTGACGACTGCCAATGATCGTACCCGTCGACATTCTCGCCATCGCGGCGCATCGTGACGATGTCGAGCAGACCTGCGGTGGAACCCTGCTGCAATCCTCCGCAATCGGCTTGCGCACAGCGATTCTCGACTTAACGCGGGGCGAAGCCGGGACTCGCGGCACAGCGGCCCAGCGCGCGGCGGAAGCGAAGGAGGCGGCGAGAATTCTTGGCGCTTCCTGGCGACACGCTCTCGATCTTCCCGATGGACGCCTGGAAAATTCCTGGGACAACCGGTTGAAGATCGCCTCGGTCCTGCGGCAGGCGCAGCCCCGGGTTGTGATTCTGCCATACTGGCAGGCGCGTCATCCTGATCATGCCATCGCTGCCACGCTCGGATATGAGGCGTGCTTTGTCGCCGGCCTCGGGAAAGTAGAAACGGACGCGCCCGCGCATCGGCCCTTCAAAATCCTCTATGCCAGCCTGTACGCGGATGTCCGGCCCACGTTTGTCGTCGATATTTCCGCGCACATCGAGCAAAGATTCCAGTCCCTGATGGCCTATCGATCGCAATATGAAAATCAATCCTCTGGCGGAAAGATTTTTGTTCCGCAAGAGGAGATACGCGAGCGCACGTTCGCCCTGGCCAGTTTTTATGGAATGCTGGGCGGCGTGCGTTACGCCGAGCCGTTTGTGCAGAAGGAAGTCGGCCTGGTCGAGGATCTGACTCTCATTCCCGTGCAGTCTATTTGACTTTAGTGGCTTTGCCGACTTTCTTCGGAATTGCTCTTAGATTGTCTTCCCCGAGCGGAGCGAAGCGCAGTCGAGGGACCTGCTTCTCATCACAGCTCAGAAGTCAAGCGTGTTAACGAGGCGCTATGCGTCAATCGCTGGCGGGCGTCGTCGCCTTTGGTTGCAGATGCGCGGCCCACTGGTTTCTGCCGCTTCCATCCAGCGTGAGGGTGATCGTTCCCTGCTGTCCCTCCGCAACATATGGGCCTTTTCCCGAATGAGACTTTTCCTTGCTGTCGAAAAACTCGACTTTCATGCGGCCCGAATCCTCAATTTTGAAGCGATGAACATAAGTCGCTCCAGGAGCGAGCGAGGAGAATCCAAAGCTGGCGCTGGGATAGTCGACCTCAATGTTATGCAATACGGTCGCGCCGGAGTTGATAACTCGCGCCTCGACCATGGGCGAGCGGCAACCTGCCATTAGCGCGAGGATCGTCAAGCCAGACAGCAACAGAATCGAACGCACTGCACTCCATCTCCGCATATTTCCAGTGTAGGCGAGGACCGGGGATGAATTCGTGCGTCGGGTGTCCCATCCTTTGCGGTTTTTGCAAAGGGTGGGAGGGAAATTACTCTTCCTTCGCGTCGGCCAGCCTGCGCACCTGTTTCACGATTTCCGGCAGGCGGCTGTAAGCGGCCACGCAACGCAGCCACAGTTTATTCTCCAGTCCCGGCGAGCCGCTCATCACCTTCCCCGGCGGAACGTCGTGGGAGACCGCACTCTGCGCCGTCAGAATAGAACCATCGCCGATCGAACAATGACCCGCAACCGCAGCCTGCCCGGCGAGAATCACGTTCCGGCCCAGATGCGACGACCCAGCCAGTCCCACTTGCGCGCATAGCAGCGTGTTTTCCCCGACACTGCTACCATGGCCTACCTGTACCAGGTTGTCCACCTTTACGCCCGCGGCGATGCGCGTTTCCCCAACGCTGGCGCGATCCACGCACGCATTCGCCTGCACTTCGACACGGTCTTCCAGGATTGCCGGACCCGACTGAGGAATCTTGTTCCAGCGGCCATCGTCATCCTTCGCGAATCCGAAACCGTCCGCCCCGATCACCGCGCCATTTTGCAGCGTCACATGATTGCCCAACCGGCAGCCTTCGCGCACCACTGCATGGGAGTGGGCGAAGAAATCGCTTCCGATACGAACATTGGGATAGATCACCACATGGGCCAGCAGTATTGCGCGATCGCCAATCTCCACGTTCGCTTCAATCACCGCATACGCGCCAACATGGCAATCGCGCCCCAGTCGCGCGGTTGGATCGACGATGGCAGTTGGATGAATGCCAGGGACATAGACAGGCGGCCGATAAAAAATTTCAATTGCGCGAGCGAACGCGAGATATGGATTTGCGGTTCGCAAGGTCGGCGCCGAGATGGCGGGAAAGTCTTCCGTGACCAACACTGCCGCGGCTTTGGTGGTCTTCGTCAGCGCGGAATATTTTGGATTGGCGACAAAGGTCACCTGGTGCGAGCCCGCTTCTTCGATGCCGGCCACGCCTGTCACTTCTATGCCCTCAGCGGCAGCATTGTCAGGGCCGCCCTCCAGACGCGCGTTGAGTTGGCGTGCCAGTTCTGCCAGTTGCATGGGCTTGATTGTATCGAAACCGACCAAGAATCCGGAGGGTGCCCCATTCAAGCCGATCTTTGGCTTGAGTGGATTCCATGAGCTATCCTTCGTCGTCCGGGGTTGCTTGATGTTGTTTTGCCGCGGCAATAAGTTTTTCCTGGGTCTGCGGCAGAACGAAATCGTAATGGTCCATCTCCATGTGGAAGCTTCCCTGGCCCTGCGTCATGGCTGTCAGGTCTGCGCCGTAGGTCAACATGTCCGCCATCGGCACTTCCGCCTGGACAATTGTCTGACCGGGCACTTTGCTGGGTTCCATGCCGAGTACGCGTCCATGACGTCCCGGCAGATCTCCCATCACAGTACCGGCAAAGTTCTCGGGCGTCTGAATGCTGACCCTCATCACCGGCTCCAGCAGTGTCGGTCGAGCTTTTTCCATGCAGTCGCGGAATGCCAAACGACCCGCAATTCGGAAGCTCATTTCATTCGAATCCACTTCATGGTAGGAGCCGTCGAACACCGTCACGCGAAAGTCCACCATGGGATGACCGGCAAGATAGCCGCGGTCCGCGGCTTCGCGCACGCCTTTTTCAATAGCGGGGACAAAATTGCGCGGTATGGCTCCGCCGAAAATATCATTGACAAACTCGAAGCCACCGCCGCGCGGCAGCGGCTCAATCCGAATCCTGCAATCGCCAAACTGCCCATGGCCGCCGGACTGCTTCTTGTGCCGTCCGTGGCCTTCGGCCTGAGCGCGAATGGTTTCGCGATATGGCACTTTGGGCGCTTTCAGTGTGACTTCCGTGTGATAGCGACGGCGCAGCTTAGATACGACCACTTCAATATGCTGTTGGCCGGTCCCGGCAATCAGAAACTCATTCGTCTGCGGATCGCGATAGAAACGGACCAGCGTATCCTCCTCCATAATGCGATGCAGGGCATTCGCCAACTTGTCTTCATCGGCGCGCGTGCGTGGTTCAATGGCAAAGGCAATCGCCGGCTCCGGGTTCTGCACCTGCTGGTACAGGATGGCGTGCCGGCTATCTCCAAGCGTGTCTCCGGTATGGGTGCTGCGCAACTTGGCTACCGCGCCCAGATCGCCCGCATGCAATTCGGTTACTGGCGCCGGTTTTTTCCCTTGCATCACCGAAAGGTGGGCCAACTTCTCCTGCGCCTGTTGTTTATAGTTGAAGACCGAATCGTTGTCGTGGGCGCATCCAGAAAAGACTTTAAAAAAGGAAATCTGTCCGGCAAATGGATCGGAAATCGTCTTGAACACGAATAAAGAAAGCGGACCGTTATCGACCACTGGCTGGTTTTCTTTTTCCGCTGTGATTTCCGTGCCCCCGTCGTTTCCAGCCTTTCCGTTTTTTGCTGCCAGTGAAGTTGCCGGGACTGGCGCTCGTTCAATGGGCGCTGGCGCGTAGATGCGAAAAAATTCCAATAAGCGATCGGCCCCAATATTGTTCAGCGCGGAAGAGAATATGACCGGGAAAATGCGGTCTTCGCGAATCGCCTCATGCAATGCGCTCACCAGATGAGGCTCGCTCAACGTGCCTTCGTTGAAGAATTCTTCCAGCAGCTCATCTTTCCCCTCCGCCACCAGTTCGACCAACGCTTCATGCCCGGCTTGCGCTTGCTCCAGCAGGTCTTTTGGAATTGGGATCGGCTGGCCGCGGCCTTTGGAATTTCCGCGGTATTCGTAGGCCTGCATTGCGATCAAATCGACGATGCCGGAGAAAGTTGGACCCATTCCAATTGGCAGCGCCACGGGGGTGACGGTGCGTCCGAAAGAGGCCCGTAAACTTTCCAGCACCGCATCCGGTTGCGCTCGCTCGCGGTCCAACCCGTTGACGACCAGGATGCGCGGCAGTTTGAATTCCTCGGCGTAATCCCACACCCGCTGGGTCATGGACTGTGGTCCCTCCACCGCATCGACCACTACGGCGACTGCTTCCACAGGCAACATCGCAGAGCGCGCTTCCGGCACAAACATGTTGAAGCCAGGAGTATCGATCAAATTGACCTTCACTCCGTTCCACTCACAGAAGGCAACGGCGTTGGCGAGCGTCACCCGGCGCGTGACTTCTTCTTCGTCGTAGGCGGTAACTGCCGTCCCGTTCTCGACGCTGCCCATGGTTGGGATGGTGCCGGCGGTCGCCAGCAATGCTTCAATCAGCGTGGTTTTTCCGCAATGCGAGTGGCCGACCAAGGCCAGATTGCGAATCTCGTTTCCGAGATACGTCTTCATGCCAGTCCCTCCGGAGCCAATGCACACAACGATTCAGCGCAGCATATCCAAGAACTACGGAGTCTAGCATTCGCGCTTCCACGGCGGCAAGTTCGTCACAGAATAGTTTCCGGCCTAAGCGACCTACTAGATTGTTCCCCTGACTCACAGCTTGCCATCTCTCCGTCGCTTGGAGTGTGCCCTTGGCCGGAAAATGCGAGATACTGAAAATGTAGGGACAAGAGAATCTGTTATGGCAGAAAAGAACATCGCTAAGGACCACTACCTGTTTGGGCATCTGGAAAGCAGCGCGTTGAACCAACGCAAAGTGCGCGAGGTCAACTATGGTTACGACCAGAATGAAGGAGTCGTGCTTACCACGCTGGATACGGCGCTGAACTGGGTGAGAAAAAGCTCAATCTGGCCGATGACATTTGGTCTGGCCTGCTGCGCGATTGAAATGATGTCCATGGGAGCTTCCCGTTTCGATGTCGCCCGTTTCGGGGCCGAGGTATTTCGGCCATCTCCGCGACAGTCCGACCTTATGATTATCGCGGGCCGGGTCGCGGTGAAGATGGCGCCCGTCATTCGTCGGCTCTACGACCAAATGCCCGATCCCAAATGGGTAATCTCGATGGGTGCGTGCGCTACTTCCGGAGGAGTCTTCAATAATTACGCTTTAGTTCAGGGCGTAAACCAGATTATTCCAGTGGATGTCTATGTTCCTGGCTGCCCGCCTCGTCCGGAACAACTGATTTATGCGCTGACTTTGCTCCAGGAGAAAATTCTGCGAGAGCGGGGAACGGTGAAGAAGGTCCTAAATATAGGGTAGAAGCGGGTGGATGGAGGAATGAAACCTCATAGCACATCGCGCAGGATTTTTATATTAAATTCTTGGCGTTCAGGTATCTCTTGGTATACCTTTGAATTATGCCCCTAATATCGGGGTAACCTTTTGATTATTCTTGTGGTCTAATTATCGATCGCTTACTGCGGAACAGAACAATTGCATTGGAATCGTAAGGCCGGATCACCAGGCCTGGAAACGCGTTGGGCGCTTTAGGAACGCAAAAATAGAGCGCTTCAGTTTACCCAAGATTTTTTAGCTTGCTTACACAAAGTTGCGGAGGAGATAGGGATGAAACATTCAAGATTACACGCGAAGGGCCGCTGGATAGCGGCTGTTTGCGTATTGGGGCTGGGAACAACTTTGATGGCGCAGCAGGCAGCGAGTTCGTCAAGCTCAACTGCACCCAATGCGCCCTCGCCGTCTACAACAGTGAACCCGTCGCGCGTCGACATTTTTCTTGGTTACTCTTATCTGGCGCCGCATGGCTGGGTCAACGGAGAGCGTTACGAAGATGTGAACCTTGGCGTCATTGGCAGCGGTGCTTACTTCTTTACGAAGTACATGGGTCTTGAAGCTGGCCTGGCATCGCATCCGGATGGTCCCGGCGACGGCTTTACAACCATTAATGCGGGTCCGATAGTTCGCTTCCCGATGGCGGATGGTTTGACGCCTTTCCTGCACGGATTAGTGGGTACCACCCGTATTAGCGGCCCGAACTATGTCGGCTATTACAGCGATGGAGCAGGTCCCATCAATTTCGTCAATCCGGCTCGTTGGGGAGTTTCGCTGACTGCGGGTGGCGGAATGGATTTCCCGCTTCCATTCCTGAATCACAGGCTTTCCTGGCGCGTCTTCCAGGCCGACTACCAATACATGCACGCTTCTTTCGGCCCGGCGAACAGTTTTGTCGATCCAAACGCAAACTCTGGTTCGGGCGGCACAACTGGCGCAGGCAGCCGTAGCATTCTTAGGCCAGCCGACAACACCACCGACCCCAATGCAATCGGCACTGCCATCCTTGGCGGCCGCGCCAATATCAATGCGGCGCAATTGAGCACGGGCTTGGTCTTCCACTTTGGCAGCATTCTGCCGCCGCCGCCAGTTGCCTATACATGCTCAGTGAGTCCGACGGAAGCTTACCCTGGCGACCAGATTACGGTTACCGGCAGCGCGACAAATCTGAATCCGAAGAAAACGCCCACCTATAGCTGGACATCGACAGGCGGCAAGGTCAGCGGTACCTCCACAACAGCAACCGTCGACACCACCGATCTTGCTCCTGGCACCTATACCGTTGCGGGTCACGTGACGGAAGGCGCGAAGGCGGGTCAATCGGCAGACTGCAACGCCACCTTCACAGTGAAGCAGTTCGAGCCGCCCACGATCAGTTGCGAGGCGAATCCTACCTCAGTGAATCCTGGCGATTCCTCTACGATTACCGCCCACGGCGTTAGCCCGCAGAATCGTCCTCTTACCTACAGCTACAGCGCATCAGCCGGTCAGATCAGCGGTTCCACTTCCACCGCGACACTGAACACGACAGGCGCTGCTCCGGGCCCGATCACGGTCACCTGCAATGTGTCGGACGACAAGGGTCAAACCGCATCTGCCACCACGGACGTGACAGTGAATGCGCCAGCGCCTCCGCCGGCTCCGAAG
>JBOGLY010000019.1:0-14401 GCA_050746425.1 Acidobacteriaceae bacterium | reverse complement strand
CGGCAGAGGTTGGATTCATTGACGAAACACGTTCTCGATTCTGACCTGTCGAATGAAAAGCGTTCTCTAGCGGTCGCGGAGGTTTGCCAGTCCTGGTGGACCGGCGACGTGAAGTTGCTTTACGTTGCGCAAGGACTTCGCCTGCGAGAGAAGGAATCGAATCTGCTTATTCACGGGACCTATACGGGCTTGAATGCGGAAGGAAACAACGCCGAACATCTGGTTGCGTTCGCTCGAGAGCTTCAGGGGAAGATTCTGCTCACCATTGCTGCGCGTTGGTTTTCCTCGTTGCTGGGGGCACCGGCGGCCGTGGAGGATATGAAGAACAGTTTCCAGCACACTTTCCTCGAAATTCCATTGGTGGAATCGAGTCAAGTGAAGCAGTTGAAATTTACCAATGTCTTGACTGGAGCGCCGGTCTTTGCAGAGATTGTGAATGGCGCTTTTCGTCTGAACGTTGGAGACGCTTTGGGACCCCTGCCGGCGGTGTGGCTGCTCGGCGATTGGGATCTGGACGTCAAGGTTTAGGCAACTGAATCCAATTGCGCCTAGAAAGCTCCGCAGTTTCCGGTGTCAGGCTGGAATCCTACCATCTGCATCGCGTTTGTAACTTCCGTGTTCCGCATGAAGTAATTCCAGCAGAAGCCAGTGCGAACGTTCTCCGCCATAAGAACGCTGATCCCCAAATTGATTCCGAGTTCATCTTCCGCGTACCAGTTCGACTGCGGCTGAAACGCGTCGACGAAGCCGTAACGGGTCCACGCTTTTTCCCCGTATTTTTCTCGAATTGACAGCAAAACATGGGCGCATTCCGCAGGCAGAAAAACCAGCGAGCCGGCAGTTGCGCAGGGAACAATGGTTCCGTCGACTCCGCCAAATTCCGGCGGCCCGCCCCATACCCGATAGCCCGTCGGCGACTCTGAAGCCGTGATCCCCCACAAATTCTGGTCCATCCATGGAAATTTGCGGCCAAGGGTCAGGCAGAAAAGCTGGTGTACCCGTGTCGCGGCGATGGAATTTACGAAGTAGTCGGAATGGGAATCGCGCAGGTTTCGGAAATCGCACCACGCCTGAGCGTATTGATGAGTGAAAATCGGCGCCACGCCGCCGATAAAATCCACTCCGCCGTACTCAATGATCGGTCGGGTGACGGCGTTCCAGGCGGTGGGTGGGATGGCATTGCGGGGCGCGCCGATCGCCATCAGCAACATGGTGAGTATTTCGGCATACACGTCCCATCGATACTTCAGGAACCCGGATTCCGGCAGCCATCCCATCGACAACGTGTCGCTGCCGTTCAGCATCCATTGCCAGTCGATCCGCTCATAAATGGTGGTCGCCAGCGCATGAATGCGAAGATTGCCGCTGAAAAACTGGCGGCAAAGCAGTATGCCGCAGAGCAGCAGGGAAGTGTCGATCGAAGAAAGCTCCGAGCCGAACAGTCGCTCGCCGCTTTCTATGTCCAGAAAGTGATAAAGAAATCCATGCACATGCGGGCATTGTTCCAGCAGAAACGCCAGCGTTGTCTCAACCCGCTGTTCGCATACAGATGGGAGTATGTATTTGCGATGGGCGGCGATGCACAACGCACTCAGGCCAAAGCCAGTGGCTGCAATGCTTGCCACGCGGCTGTCGGAGCGACCCACTGCGGGAGCATGGTCGCGCACAAGTCCTGTCAATGGATGTGCCTGATCGTAGAAATAGGCGACGCCGCGACCCTCCATGTCGTCCAGCATGGCATCGACAACTGTGGAGATTTGCGTCTGAGGCCGATTGACGAATTTGCCAGGGGGATGAGGGTATTTCTTAGCAACTTCGCTTTCAGGTTTGGGCCCCTTCGCTTCTGACGGAGTCGCGCTCTTTCCTTGAGCGGGCGCTTGCGTTTGCGCGATTCCAGGCACGCCGATGGCCAACCCGGCAGCGGCTGATGCCCCGACTCGGCGTATCAAATCGCGGCGTGTAACGTGCTTTTCGCTCAATCGGGCAGCAGTCCTTCACTGGCAGGATAAAGGAAGCGAATCGCCAATAGATGATTCATGCACATGCCCTTCGCCTCATTTGTGTTAGACACGCCCTTCAACGCAAAGGAGCGCTCGCGACGAAATATTTCTCAAACATATCAGAACCAGAATGCTTGGCCTGCCCGAAAACCTGGAAACCTAGCTCCGGTCGGACGGCAAAACCCGGTTCTCGAAGCAAGCCTCAAATTGTTTGCAAAGACAAAGAGTTCAGGCATCCGATTGGCTCCCGTGGCGTTCTTTCGGCGGTCTCCATAGCTAGATCGAGTTCCTTGTGGAACTCGGCAGAAACTTCTTGCCTCCAGGCAGTTGAGAAAAGTCCTTTGCCGGTCAAGTATCGCTCCATGGCTGCAATTGGGTCGTTGGGGTATTTTTGGTCGTTGCTGTCAAAATCGTTCGCCAAATCAGTGGCACAGCGATATTTCTTTGCTTCAATGAGCGTAGGACCTCCGCCTGATCGAGCGCGCTCAATGGCTTCCTGCGCTACCCGATACATCGCGACCACGTCATTGCCATCCACCGCAATGGCGGGAAAACTGCTATCAGGCGGGTTGAGATGGAAATCCTCCGACTTGGCGTGGATCTTTGGCAATGGAGATTTCGCGCCCAGATCGCTTTGCCAGACATAAACGACAGGCAGCTTGCGAACTCCGCCAAAATTCAGCGCCTCATTCAACGCATCGACCGAAATCGATCCCTGCCCCAGAAACGCAATGGCCACGTTGCCGGTGCACCTCAACTTGTCTGCCACTGCAAGGCCGGCTCCGATATTCAAATGGGCAGGGCTGGCCGGCCGCCGACTGCTGCTTTCACGACTTTTGCCAGATTTCTTCGATGTCAAGAGCCCGTTGTCAGGATCGGTGCCGCGCCCGCGAAGATGGCCAAATATCGCGGATAGAGGAGCGCCTTTGATGAAATCCAGAATAAAATCTCGTTCCGAAGAAGCAACCGCGTCCTGAGGAAGTAAATGGATGCCAGCGCCTACGGTTGTTGCTTCGTTACCGATTGCGACGCAGAAGCCGCGGTTTGATCTCGTCGGCTTCTTGAGAATTTGGACCCGCTCTTGCAGCAGGCGGCATTTCAACATTGTGCTGTACAGTTGCCTCAGCTTTTCGTTGGTGATCAGCGGATTTGAGTGGTTCGCATTCACCGCCTCATTCACTATTATCGCCATTCCCAGGACCATTCCTGTATCGATTCTATCGCAGTGAATGGCGGGCCATTTTGCACACCGATCTTTCGACAATGGCGAATCATTAGGGATGCGACAGCGAGGCTCAATCGCCTTGTGCGGTAAATCGACGCAGTTGCGGAGACATCGGTTCCACGACCACGATTTCTCCAGCGACGCGAACGGAATTCTGTCCTTCTTGCTTGGCGCGCGAGAGCTCCCGCTCCGCTTCACGCAAGACGACCAACGGCGAGCGCCCTAAGCTGGCGGCAACGCTGAGCGAAACCGTCAATGAAATTTCATCTCCCCCAACTGTAAATGGCCGATCGGCAACCGCGAGACGAATGCTCTCCGCTTTCTTGGCCGCCTCGGAAGCATCGCAGCCGGGCAATGCGATCAGAAATTCATCGACGGCATAGCGACCAAGCATATCGTAGCTGCGCAACTGGCGACGCAACCGGTTGGCAAGCAGCTTCAGCAGCTTGTCCGCGGCATTCGAGCTGTATTTCAGGTTCATGTTAGTGAAGCCGTCAATATCAAGAAGGATCAAGCTGACCGGCGTTTTCAGGCGCTGCACGCGGTCGGTCTCTTTGAAGATAAGGTCGAGAATGGCTTCACGTCGCCAGGTTCCCGTCAGCGGATCGTGAGTGGAGTGGAACTCCATGGCCATTGCGGAGTCGCTAAGTTCCCGATACAGGCTCTGCACCCGCTCTCCTGTCCGAATGCGCATGCGAAGGTCCTGAAGATCGACCGGCTTGGCGAGAAATTCATCGATCCCCGCATCCGTAGCCATCACTACTTCCTCTGCGCTTGGGTTTGCGCTCATCAGCATCAGCCAAACCTGCCGACGACGCGATCGCCGCCGAATTTCCAGTCCTATTTCCAGGCCCGTGATTGGAGTCAGGGAAGAACTCATCAAAGCCATTTCCGGCGTATCGGCCTCCTGCAGGCGCTGCAAGGTTGTCAGGCCGCTGTCATGCACTTCAACGGAATAATGCAGCAGGTGAAGATATTTCTGGAGTTGCTCGCTGAGCTGCGGGTTGTCCTCCGCGAGCAGAATGCGGTGTTCCTGCATGATTGTATTTCCCCTTTGACTCACATTGAACATCGGCTCCGCACGGTGAAAGATGAGACGCGGACCCGAACATAGCCGAGGATTGCCGCACTGAACATTTGGGAATGAGGAAAGCCATGACCGCGGGCTCTTTCGAAATGTGGGGAAAAGCATCATGTCGCGCACTTTCTCCGGTAACTTCGCAAGCCTGTCTCCGCCACCCCTCGCAATCCATCCGATATGCATAAATTCCTAATTCCATTCCAGTTGTGGAATGGTATTAGTAAGTAACCTTCGTAACTGCCTCACGTGAGATTATCGTTCCATAGACTTTAGTTGCCACTTAAGATTGCTTCAACTATTCCTGCTTCTTTCAATTGGCGTTGAAGTCAGCTTCCTTCCTTGATCGAACGCTGGAGCGGTCATAAACGACTTAGTTTCCGGGTTAGCGTTGCTAAGTCGCCATAGCGAAGCTTTGCGCAAAATTGCCAAATTCCCTTGCAAGCGCGAGATTCTCGCTCGATAAATCGACCGCCACAACCTAAAAAGCTTCGTATCGACAATCGGGGTCACCTATGGAACAAGTAGTGAGAAGATCGACGGAATCCCACCAGATTGGCGCTTTGCCTCCTCTGCACAATTTGCTCATCCCGCAATGCAATGGCGCGGAAATTGGTCCGATGTGGTACGCGGTGTATACCCTTCCCAACAATGAGAAATCGTTGGTCAAGCACCTGAACATTCGTCAGATAGAATCCTTTCTTCCCACATGGGAAAGCGTGCGTACCTGGAAAAACAGACAGCGCATGAAAATCGTTCAGCCGCTGTTTCCCTCCTACCTCTTCGTCCGAATTCGAGACAAAGAACGGTCGAAGGTCCTTCAATCGCCAGGCGCCATCAGGATCATCGGAAACTGTCAGGGGCCGGTTTCCATCTCCGAGCGAGAGATCGAATTCCTTCGCTCGGACTTCTGCCGGCAAAGGGTTGAGCCGTACAGAGAGCTTGTTCTTGGCAAGAAGGTACGTATAAAGACGGGACCGATGCAGGGAGTGCAAGGGACCCTCGTGCAGAAGAGAAATAGCATGAGATTTGTTTTATCGATTGAAATGATCAATCAAAATGCAGCCATTGAAGTGAATGGCGATGAAATCGAGCTAGTTTTGAACTAGCGAACCCGGCTCTCCTCTTTTGAAATGTTCCAAAAACTGCCTTGAGTGGGAACTTAACTGTTACCCGACAAAATCATCTCTCTGTCCATGAATAAAAAGTCCGAAGTTCCACACAGGATCGTCCATGCCGCTGTCGCCCTGTTTTCACGCCAGGGCTACCACGGTACCAGCACGCGCGAAATCGCTCGACTCGCGGACGTAAGCGAAGTCACCGTCTTCCGTTACTTTGAACATAAGGAAGATATCTTCTGGGCAGCGCTTCGCTCAAGTTTTCGAACCATTAAGCCGCGATTGGACCTGCTCGACAAGATATCGCAGCGCGATGCTCCCGAAATCGTGCTTCCCAAAATTCTCAGCTTGTTCGGGGACACCGCCACCTATTCGCCGGAACTGGTGCGACTCATCGGAGTTGCCTTTCTGGAGGTCCGCGGCAAGGTTGAGGACATCTGCCGTGAGCATCTGTCTCCGCTGTTCAGCTCCATCGCCGATTATCTTGAAGCCAATATCAAATCCGGCAGGATACGAAACCTGAACCCCGCCATCTTAACTACCGCGATTGCTTTGACAATCATTGCCCAGCCGGAGCTTTCCAGGTTCGTCGAGCGTCACCGCAACTCGCGGCTGGATAGCCGCCGGGCGATTGACGAATACACGGCGTTCTGGCTGAGTGTGTTGGTTCCCAGGGCAGATGAAACCCAACCGGTCGCCGAGACGCAAGCGCTCATTGTCTGACACCAATATTTGCGATTGAAGAAGTCTCACGGCTCGTGAGTAAGGAACTAACCGCAAAGCATGAGTCGTTGCTTCGATTGATCTTGACCTAAAGTTTTCCCCATTATGATGAAAAAGCTGCTTCTGTTACTTCTGGCTCCGTCCGCAATGTGCGTTGCTCAATCCGTGCTGACAACCCCCGCGCAATTTGGCCAGTCCGCATCGGGAAACTCGTCGGCGCAAATGCCAGCGCAGCCAAACTCACAATTGCAGCCAGGAAGAATTCCAGCGAATGGCCCCACCCTTCAGGGTTTAGAAATACCTTCCACGGAAGAGCCAGGCGAGTATCGAATCCCGTTAAGAGTTGTCGGTCCGTTGAGGACGCGGTCGGAGTTTGAGCGGTTTGCTGAAGATGCAACTGGGCGTCGGTTGCCGGTCTACGGCCGCAAATTGTTCGATGAGGTTCCCACTACCTTCTCGCCTGTCGATCACGTGCCGGTTCCAGCCGATTACGTTGTCGGTCCGGGGGACCAACTGCTGATCCGCGCCTGGGGCAAGATCGAGCTCGATTCCCGCGTGACCGTCGACAGGAATGGCCAGATATATCTACCAAAAGTTGGGACCCTGAGCGTTGCCGGGTTGCGCTACGACCAGATCGAAGGATACCTGCATTCCGCCATCGGGGCGATTTTCAAAGACTTTCAACTGAATGTTGTGCTGGGCCAGCTTCGTTCCATCCAGATATTTGTGCTGGGCGACGCCCGCCAGCCGGGGGCTTACACGGTCAGCTCTCTGAGTACGCTGGTCGATGCTCTCTTTGATTCAGGAGGTCCGTCGGCAATCGGGACCATGAGGCGTATACAGTTGCGGCGCCAAGGCCGCACGGTATCCGAATTCGATCTCTACGATTTAGTCCGGCGCGGCGATAAATCTCATGATGTCCAACTGCTTCCCGGAGATGTAATTTATATTCCTCCGGTCGGTGCGCAGATCGCTATCAGCGGCGACGTCAATCAGCCAGGAATATACGAATTGAAGGGCGAAACCACCGTCGGCGCAGCGCTTCAGGATGCAGGTGGACTGACAAACCTCGCCGATACCGAACGCGTCCTGCTGGAGCGGATTGACAACCATAGCGATCGCCGCGTAGACGAGTTCGCGCTGGATGCATCTGGGCTCAAGCAACCACTTAAGGACGGGGATCTGCTTCGCATCTTTCCGGTTTCGCCCAAGCTGGGAAATGCAATCACTTTGCGCGGCAATGTTGCCCAGCCTGGCGTTTATCCGTGGAAGGCAGGGATGCGCATTTCCGACCTGATTCCATCGCGCGATTTTCTGATCACGCGCGCGTATTGGAACCGGCAAAATCACCTGGTTCCGCGCGCTCCTTACCATGAATTTGGCAACCCGCGCCTCTATGCCAGCTCTCCCGCCGACCAGTATGGCGTGCCCGTCGCCAATTCGTCTGGCGATTCAGCGCCCGACCCATATGAAAATGACCTGGCTGACAATCCCGACGACCAAAACATCGTGAATTCGCGTAGCAATTCAGACGAAAATTCGCCAAATAGCCAGTATCTGGGTCCTTCGACCGGCTCCTACGCCGGTTCGCCCGACCATCTCAGCAACTCTTCCACCGGTCCAGATGGAAACCTGGGCAGCGACGAATACGGGAAATCGTGGAATCGACCGCATGGCATTGAGCGCATCCCGCTGATTGACACCGTCGGCCAGAACAGCGCCGAGATCAATTGGGACTATGCCCTGATCGAGCGTCTCGACCCGCGCGACCTGAGTACCCGCCTCATTCCTTTTCGCCTTGCCGACGCAATCGATGACCCAGCGTCCTCTGACAATCGGCTATTGAAGCCTGGAGATGTGGTCACGATATTTTCGCGCGCCGACCTTGAATTGCCGATGGCAAAGCAGGCGTCCTTTGTCCGCGTAAGCGGCGAGGTCAACGCGCCAGGAGTGTACCGCGTGAAACCAGGCGAGACTCTGCGGGACGTTGTGCAACAAGCTGGCGGCCTCACGCAGCACTCTTACCTCTACGCATCCGTGCTGACACGCGTTTCAACTCGCCGCGCGCAAGAACGAGAACTTAAGGAGTCCGCCGACCAGATGCAAAGCGAGCTCATCGCACGGTTTGCCAACGCCGCGCCGCAACCCGGCCAGACCGGGGTAGACCAGCAGGCGCAGCTTGCAATGCAGCAGGCCGCTTTGGCCAAGCTCACTTCCATCCGGCCGATCGGACGGGTTGTTCTGGAGATGAAGCCGGATGCTTCCACGGTCGCGGCCATTCCGGATTTTCCTCTTGAAGATGGGGACACTTTTTATGTTCCGGCGCGGCCCAGCACGGTGCAGGTAAGCGGCGCGGTATACAACGCCAGCGCCTTCCGGTTCCAGACTGGGAAGCGGCTTATTGCCTATCTCGCCGCTGCCGGCGGTCCCACCAGGGAGGCGGACAAGAAGCGCATTTACGTAATTCGCGCGGATGGAGACGTAATCAGCCGCCAAAGCCGGAATAACCACACCCACGGAAAATTTGACAACTTAAGGTTGCTGCCAGGAGATGCGATTATTGTCCCGGAGAAAATTACTGTCTCGTCCAAGATGAACAACATTCTGCAGGCGACCCAGCTTACGTCTCAGACCGCCCTCACCGCCGCCGCGCTCAGCGTGGTCCACTAAAAGGCCCTCATGTCCGAACAGACTCAATACATGACCGAATTGGGAGTCGCACTGGAAGGCCCGCCCACGGAACCCTCCGCGGACGACCGCGAACCTACCTTGATCGATGTGTTGACGCAGCTTGCATATCGAAAATGGTTGATCGCCAAGGTCACCGTCATCTCCATGCTTGCCGGCGTGGTTTTCTGTTTCGTGTTGCCTGTCCGCTATACGGCGAATACCAAAATCATGCCGCCGCAACAGACCCAGTCGTCGGCTGCGATGTTGATGATGAACCAACTGACCAGTATGGGTGGAGGCTCGCTCGCCGCTCTCGCCGGCGGAGGGCTGGGGCTGAAAAATCCGAACGACATTTACATCGGCATGTTGACCTCGCGCCCTGTTGCCGATGCAATCATCCAGAAATTCGGCCTGATGAAGGTATACGACGCCAAGGACATGACGGCGGCGCGAAAAAAGCTGGCGAAGTATACGGAGGTTACCTCCGAAAAAAATGGATTTATTTCCATCTCCGTTACCGACAAAAACAAGCAGCGCGTCGCCCAGATGGCGAACGCTTACACCGTCCAACTTCGCATCCTGACCCAGAAACTCGCAGTGACCGAGGCCTCCCAACGCCGTCTGTTCTATGAAGACCAACTGAAGCAGGCAAAAGATGCGTTGGTTTCCGCGGAACTGGCGTTTCAGCAGGTGCAACAGAAAAAAGGGCTGGTTGCGCTGGATGCGCAGGCCAAGTCGATGATTGAAGGCCTCGCCGCCCTTCGCGCCGAGGTCGCGGCCAAGCAGGTTGAGGTGCAGGCGCTGCGCTCCTATTCGACTGAGCAGAATCCCGACGTGCAGTTGGCGGAAAAAGAATTGGCTTCTCTGCAGACGGAGGAAACGCGCATGGAGCAGCGCAGTTCCTCGCCGGGAATTGCCGGCCTGGGGCTTGGGAATGTCCCCGCCGCGGGCCTCGAATATCTCAGTGCCGCGCACGAGCTGGCGTATCGGCAGGCCCTGTTCGACATGCTGATGAAGCAATACGACGCGGCCAAGCTGGACGAAGCGAAGGAAGCCGCAATCATCCAGGTGGTCGAGCCGGCCATCGTGCCCGACCGCAAGTCCTCTCCGAAGCGCGGCTTGCTCTTCGCTCTCTTCACAATTGTCGGCTTCTTCGCCGGCAGCATCCTCGCGCTGATCTTACGGTGGATTGAAGTCATCAAGTCCGATCCTGTCACGGCGAAGAAAATCCTTGAACTTCAATCGGCTATTCGGATGACCCATCAGGTCCCGTGACAGTAACGTCCATTTCGACACGTTTTCACCATTCTGCTGAATCGCACTTGAGGAGAGCTTCCGATCGCACAGGCGGGACAAATCGAACTCAGCACATCCCCGCCAACGCCATCGTTGTGGACTCAATTCTTCGGCTATTTGACCGCGGATGGGCTGAATTATCTGCTTGGGTTTGCCATTTACGGATGGCTTATCCGAATTCTGAGCGATCGTCAGTACGGCTATCTTAGCGTCGCGACAAGCATCTACCAGGTGCTGATGATGGTGACGGCGCTTGGCCTAGATCTTATAGGTCCCCGTCTGATTACAGATGCAGGCGGAAATGCAAGCCATCTGGCACAACGTGGCCGGAACATCCGCCTGGCAACGGCTCTTCTGGTGTGTGGTCCTGTAACTGTAATCGTCGCCGCCCTATATTGGCGTCACGGGCAGTTTGAAGTCGCCACGGTCGTTATCGCCGGATTTGCAATGGTTCTCGCGAGAGCGTTTGACGTCACGTATCTCGCAGTGGCCCTTGGAGCGCCTGGCGCGTTGGCTCGCACCCGAGCATTGGGACTTGGCCTTTTCCTGGCAACACTTTTTGCCTGCAAACGGATCGTTCCGAGTTACGTGTGGATCGTCCCCCTGATTAATGCTGCAGGCGTAACAATTGGTCGCTGTCAACTGATGCGGATGCTGCGAAAAACCGCCATCGGGCGGGTTGTCGCGCCCGGCTTGCCGACACCTACGAAGTACATCGTCAAGCAAGGCGCCAAGGCAGGCTCCGGACAACTGCTTCTGTTCATCTTTCAAGGCATGGACATTGTGCTCCTGGCAAAGTACGTCTCCGCCGAGTCGCTAGGCCAATACGCCATGGTCAGCAAGTTGTATTTGTTTGGTACCGCAGTGCTGGCGTGCCTGCTGAACACCTATATGCCTAGCTTGATCAATGTGGCCCACGATGCGGAGGCGTTCGGCCGCCTGTTTCGCAAGTTTGTTACGACAAGTCTTTGGATCGGAGTTGCAGGGGCCGGCGTGTTCTGGCTGGCTGCGCCTTTCACATGCGAGTTGCTTGGCCATCGGCATTTGCCCGTCGTACACAGAATCTCGCCGCTCTTCGCCTTGCTCTTCCTGATCATGGCGATCTGCAACCCCTTCCTTAGCTTTCTTCCTAGTCTTCACAGAAGCGGGACCTACCTTGTGGGAATCTGCGCCGGAACGGTCGTGTTAGTTGCTGGCGATCTTATCTTGATGCCCAGGCTAGGTCCCAGCGGAGCGGCCATTGGCCAACTGATAGCGACTTCCTTCCTCGCCTTGTTCATGGCCAGAACGTACTGGATTTATGTCCGAGACCTCAGAAAAACCTTGCCTGTCCTGCCTTTGGGCGCCCGCGGAGAATGTGGAAAGGCATGACTTACACAAATTCCGGCGCGGAGACTGCCAACTTCAGACCGAGAAATATCTGCCTTGCGGGCGCCTACAGAAAATGCCTTGAATGGCTGGCTTGCACCGCGTTTCTCTCATTTTGTTTTCCTTACCTAACGCCCGTACGTTCGTCGACCGACCTTCAGCCATACTCATTGTTTCTTGCAGTGGCCCTGCTCGTCCTGGCCGCCGCTAAGCCCGGTCTAAACGTAAAAATAGTTAAGTCTCTGGCGTTACTCTTTGTACCTGCGGCGTACTCACTGCTGATATCCATGGCCTATGCAGGTTTTGAGCTGAGAAGTGTTGCGGGATATTTTTGTTTGGCGATCTATGGATGCGCAGGATACACAATCGCTAAGGAACGATTGGTAGGTCCAAAGCTTATTTACTGGGCAATCGCTGTGTGGGGAATTGCTGCAATCCTCGAAACTGTAGTTTCCGGAAAGCTATTCTCATTTATATTACCGCGGGTAAGTACCACCGCAGGACGTGGGGTAGTAGGATTAGCACCTGAGCCATTCCACTATGGAGCTACAATACTGCTGTTGTTTATACTCCTGCGTCTTTTGTACCTTAAAGGACTCGTCAGCCGGAATTGTTACCTGTGGTGTTTTATTGGAATCATTGCGCAGGTGCTGTTTCTAGCAAAATCCGCTACGATAGCACTATTTTTTGTCGTGTACGGAGGCCTGGAGGCCATTTTTCCGGTAACGGTCAAAAAGATAGCGTTGGCGTCGGTACTGATTACCTCCATGTATTTTTTGATAATCAGCATACATGGAGAAATGTCTGATATACGCATTGTTGCCATTGCCAAAGCACTTATTGACGATCCTAGATTGTTGCTCCTCGGCGACGCGAGCGTTAACGATAGGGTCACTCACGTCGTTGTGTCCCTCTACGGCTTTTGGACCTCGCTTCCGTTTGCGTTCGGACATGGGACAACGGCATGGGGAACTTTTCTCCAACAGACATTATTCAACCATTTCCCATCTCTGTCGGAAGCAAGTCAAGGCAACAGGATCATGTCAGGATATGGTGCCTGTTTATTTGAACTTGGATATATTGGTTTGATGATTCCTGCGGTTCAGATATTTTCCTTTTCTATGCAAAAGGAGAAGGGGATGGTCGTCTTGGGAATTTTTTTGGCGATCTGCATGTTCCACATAGTTCCAATAGCTCACCCCTTATTTGGTTTCATACTTGGGACTAGCGAATGTTTACGTAGAACTTGTGCACAAACGGGCCAATACTCGGAGCGGTCGGCGACAGAACTGCGACTGCCGGCGGCCTTTGTGGCGCCGAGCCAATCAATTTGAAGAGTCGGGAGGTGTTATTTGGGAACAGGTGCTTTCAATAACGCAATTAGGGCGGTCGCAGATACGTCCAACCCTCCACGTCTGCATGTGAAGAATGTCAACCCTAGGTTAATCCTTTTCGAGCCGTGGAACCTCGGCGATGCAGTGATTGCTTTTGCCACAGCGCTACAGGATCCGGAGCGGATTGCTCTGGCATGCAGTTCGCGTTGGCACAACATCTTGCGTTGCGCAGCCAGCGGCATGGCGGTTCCGACCCTGATTCCGGTTGACCTGGGTTATGTTATGCGCAACAAGCAAAAGAAGCCGCAGCAGGCGTTGCCAAAACATCTGGTCGGAGACGCAACGGTTTTAAGCATCCGCGGAGACATTCGCGATTATCGCGCGGCAAGAACGCTCTTTCCCGATTCGAAGATACGAATGAATGGGTGGGTGCCTTTCCTGGCCAAGCGTTTCGCCGTCGTCGACTATGGGTTTGCCAGGGGTTGGTTTCCGGTCCGCAATCGCTATAAAGCCTGGGCAGAACTGGCGGATGTGGGCTGGGAGCGTATTGAGAATTTTTACGGGCGGCAACGCGCGTCCAATGTGCCGTCCATCGCGATCCATGTGGGGGCCACGTGGCGGTCGAAGCAATTCCCTCAGGTTGCCGAGCTTGTAAGGTCATTGCAAGACACCTGTGAAGTGCGGATTATCGCTGGCCCCGGAGATCCCCTTCCAGAAGGCGTATTCGAAAGCGATGTTTCTCGTCTTGTTGATACCGACCTGGTAAATGCGCTTGCATCGAGCACCCACGTGGTCGCCAACGATTCCGGGCCGATGCATCTCGCAGCCCTGCTGCGCTGCCGGACTTTTGTGATATACAACGCCTCCGCCATGTGGCTGCCACCGGCCACGGTAAGCATTGAGCCTTCAAGTCCTGTCCGGGGCTACAAGTCACGTAGTCTGTCGGATGAAGTCCTGAGCGGATGGCCTTCAACGCAACAGGTCGTGAGCAGTCTCCGTCTCTGCCATCCGCATAGATTCGTCCAGACCGCGTCGGGGCGCAACGGGAAGTGATGCGAGACACCCCAAGTTACCTGATCCTTAAACAGTATGCACACCTGCGCAGCTACTTCGGCGAGCTATGCCTGGACTTACCCAGATCGGATATGACGGCGGTCGTGTTTTCGGAAATCGCTGAGGCAGAAATCGGAAATGTTTCCTTTAAGGCCTCGCCAAAGTACAATCGGCGGTCAAACGGAACGCGGATCGTCTCATGGATGGCATACATTGGCGCCGCCGCTAGATTTGCTTTTCGCGTGAAAGGACGTCCGCTTCTCTTCATCGTCGCGCAGCCGCCTTTTTTGCCCCTGATCGGCTACCTGCAAAAGAAGGTACTGGGCAGAAAGTATGTGGTGTGGATCGACGACGTTTATCCCGATGTCTTGATCAGGAAAGGAGTTCTTCGGGTCGATAGCTGGATAGTGAGATTGTGGAGTGCCTTTAATCGTAAAATGCTGGCGAACTCCGAGCATGTATTTACGTTAGGGCCAGATATGCTTGCGGCTGTTCGGAAATACCTTGTCGATGGCTTTCCTGCGACGATTGTCCCC
>JBOGLY010000018.1:0-14562 GCA_050746425.1 Acidobacteriaceae bacterium | reverse complement strand
ATTCAATTGCTTCTTCTAAAAGAACCGGCACATGTCGTTGATCCCGACCGCGCGCCCCCTGAGGAGCATCTTTTTCCATCGCTAGAGGCCGTAGGCACCCAGCGCTTCAGCGTCCGCATCCGTCAGCGGATTGGTCTCCAGTTCCTGACGAACGGCTTCCATGTTGGTGACTTCGAGGTATGTCAGCTTCCCGAACACCGCCACGTCCCCAACCACATTCGCCTTCTCTCGCAAAATCTGTGGCAACAGCACCCGTCCCTGGGAGTCCATTTCGACGTTCTGCCCGTAATAGCTGGTTGCGGTCAGCAGGCGCTTCCGGGATGGGTTGGAATTCGGCATGTTGATCAGCTTCATTTCCACCTTTTCCCACTCCTCGATGGGGTACACCCTGGCCGTCTTTCCGTCTTCGCTGGTGATGTAAAACTTCGTCCCGTACTTCTCTTCAATCTCGCGCTTGAACTCCGCAGGCAATTTCAGCCGTCCCTTTTCATCGACCCGGGTTGGATGGTTGCCGCGAAACATGCCATTTGCCTCTCTGTATCCGTCTTTGCGTTTTTGCCGTCATTCCCACAGGGGAACCGCTCCCCGCGCTTATTTCCTTCATTTCCGAAGGGAGTCAGATGTTTTCTACTCCACTTCGCTCCAGAACCCGTACTGCATCTATCTCGTTTAACCACTTTAGACCACTTTCGTCCACAACTGTACCGCAAAGCTGTGCAATTCCAAAGAAAAAAATTAGACGAGACAAAATCTTCCTGTTTCGGGGAGCCAAAACAGCATGGAATTGTGGCAGGCGTGGTCAGATTCCCCTGCTAATAGTGTTGTTACATGTGATTCCAGTGCATCGTTTCCGGTGGACAGTTCACGCTACTCGTTCCGTTACGCCGAAGCGAAATCGATCATTTTCCGATTTTGCATCCTACAAGGAAGAAGAGGGTTCCTGCGGCTGCGCGGAACCGTTAACACGTCTTTGCCGGCAAGCAACGGGGGGATCATGTACCACTACTATTGGGCTGGAATGGAGGCTTATTGGTGGCTTTTCTGGATCATTATGATCATCGTGTGGATCGGCTTTTTGTTCTTCATGACGCCGGTCAGGAGGAGCAGGTGGGTCGAATATTCGCGCCTGCAAACGCCCCTGCAAATCCTGCAGCGCAGGTATGCCGCGGGAGAAATCACTCATGAGGAATATGAAGAGAGAAAGGCCCGACTCCAGCGCGATGCCAACCTGAAATAATCGGCGTGATTTGGGTGCCCCAGGTCTCGATTTTGAGACCTGGGATTGTCCGCGCAAACGCAAGGCCCTGGGCTTGCCTAAGTTTTCCCGCCCTTCCTGGCCTGGAAGACGATTTCAATGTCTCTAAACGGCCTTGCGTCGCGGCAGCACCAGCCATGCAAGATAAATTGCGATCAGGACATTTACCAGCAGGACGGCAAGAATCCAATGGTTTGGGTGGTAGATCAGCTTGATTGCCTCAATCGGGAGCAACGCCAGGGTCAGGACAAGCGTGAAATATTCCGCCCACCGCTTCTCCAATATCAGTCCCGTTCCCTCGACAAAGTCCAGCGCAGCGTAGATGAAAACCAGCGCGCTCAACTGCTTCAGGCGATGCACGTCGAGCAGCATCACCTTGTCCAGCAAGGTGGCCACCACCAGCCTGTCGGGATCAAGGTGTAGCGCTTGCACCGTCTCAAGCGCGAACAAGTACAAATCGCGGTGGATCATGTGCAGCAGGCCAAAGCCTAGCGCCACGAAGAAACCGCCCTGCAACAGTTTCAGCGCGCCTATCACTTCCAGGCCGCGATGATGCTCTCCAGCGCCCGGACCTCGACTCTTCAGCAAGATCCTCACGCTCGCCGCTTCCTTGCCGTATGCCACACGGGTCTGAACCGGAGAAATGGCAACGTCAGAACTTGAACACCAGGCCGACCTGCGGCTCTGCGATGTTCACCACGTTGTTGGTCGCCAGATACGGCAGTTTGTATCCCGGCGCGTGGCCGACAAGCCCGCGATATTGGAACCGCATCGACATGAAATTTGGGAATTGTGATGGATGGTAGTCCGCGCCAATACCGTACTCCCCAACAGGGACTTTGATTGGCTTGGCGGGCAGTGCGGGCTGACCCGGCGGCGATTCCACATAGCTGGAAATGTTGTAGGAAATCAGTCCCGCTCCGCCCAGCGCGAACGGCTGAAGGCCATGAAACGATCGCCGAAACGACATCACGTAATCAACGGTGAAAAGTTTCGCGTGAGAGTAAACCACGCCATCCTGGATCGACGCGCCGCCACTAAAATGCTGCGTGGCGGGGTTGTAGCCGAAGTTCGCCTCGATGCCGAAAATCGGACTGAAAATATGGCGACCACCGATTCTGAATCCCAGGGCCGGGTCGGCGGATTGCTTCAGCGGAGTGGGCGCCGCGACACCCGTAACCGGATCGACAGCAGCATTGCCGGTCGCCGTCATCGGAACCGTGCCGTAGAGATTGATGTTGATGTCGGTGTTTTGAACTGTTTTTTCAATCAGCGTCTTTTGCCCAAAGGACGACAAAGCGACGAAGAAAAATCCCGCTGCGCACAGCAGCGCGGCCAAAGTAGCTCGCCGCAACAAATTTTTAGAAACCATCCCCTTATTGTCACCGATGCCACGCCTATTCGCCAAATGGGTTCGCGCAACAGCGATGTGGGTGACCCCATAACGTGGCCTGAGCGAATCGCGGGCGAGTCGAATGGTTTCGCCAAGCGAGCATGGGTATTTACGGAGCGCTTCTGGAAACGATTCAGCCGACGACGGCGAGACGTCGGCGTGGCAAGGACTTCAAAAATGGCCGCGATTGATTCAGCGCCGCCACAACGGAGACACCGTATTTCTCCCGCAGCCGATCGACCTTGCCATGCTCAATGAAAGCGTCCGGCCAGCCGATCCGAACCACGGGCACGTTCAGGTTGTTCGCGCTTAGATACTCGAGTACCGCGCTGCCGAATCCGCCCATCAGCACATGGTCTTCAAATGTCACAATCAGTCCCACGCGGCGGGCGTATTTTTCCAGCAGCGCAGTGTCCAGCGGCTTGGCAAAACGCGCATTGATCAGCGCCGCGGAATATCCTTCAAGCTCTAGTTGATCGTGAAATTCGGACGCCATCGGTACCAGCGCGCCAAGTCCCCATACAGCAATCTCGCTGCCTTCGCACAGCACTTCCGCCCTGCCGATGGGGAGCGCGACTGGCTGGCTCTTTACTCGCACGCCAGGTCCCGCTCCACGCGGATAGCGTATCGCCGAAGGACCGCCGTGCTCCAGGGCCGTCTGCAGCATGTCCGCCAACTCGTCTTCGTCCTTGGGCGCCATCACGACGATGTTCGGCACGCCGCGTAGATAGCTGATGTCGAACAGTCCATGATGCGTAGGCCCGTCGTCGCCGGAAAGGCCGGCACGATCCATGCAAAACACGACTGGAAGCTTCTGCAGGCAAACATCGTGAATGATGGGATCGTAGGCCCGTTGCAAAAACGTGGAATAGATCGCGCAGAACGGACGCATGCCCTTTGTCGCCATCCCCGCCGCGAAAATGACGGCATGTTCTTCCGCAATGCCCACATCGAAATAGCGCTTGGGATGGTGCGGACGGAACAGATCGAGCGCGGTGCCGTTCGGCATGGCGGCTGTGATCGCGACCACTTTGTCGTTGCGATCGGCCAGCTTCACCATCGTCTCGGCAAATACTTCAGAGTAGATTTTTTCGCCCGACGACTTGGTCTCCCCGGTTTCTGGATCGTACGGACCCAGCCCATGAAATTTCTTCTGCTTTTCCAGCGCAGGCTGAAAACCTCGCCCCTTCTGCGTCAGTGCGTGCAGAATGACCGGCCGATTCTGCGTCTTCAGAAAACGGAAAGTTTCAATCAGCAACCCCAGGTCGTGCCCATCAATGGGGCCATAGTATGTAAGGCCGAATTCCTCAAAGATCAACGACGGCAGCAACAATCCCTTGGCCGCTTCCTCGGCGCGACGGACCACGTGGCCAACGGTCTTGCCGCCAAGCCTGTCGATCAGCCGCCTCGCGCGATCATGCAGATGGACGTAATGTTCATTGGTCGCAATGCGGTGCAGATAAGAAGAAATCGCTCCCACATTGCGATCGATCGACCACTCATTGTCATTCAGAACGATAATCAGCCGCTTGGTTTGGCTGGCAACATTGTTCAGCGCTTCATACGAAATGCCATTTGTAAACGCCCCATCGCCAGCCAGCGCGATTACATGTTCCTTGCCGCCGTTCATGTCGCGCGCAACCGCCATTCCCAGCGCTGCCGACAGCGCAGTGCCCGCGTGACCCGCGCCGTAGCAATCATGCTCGCTTTCCGTGCGCAGCATAAATCCGTTCAGGCCGCCCGGCTGCCGCATGGATTCAAAACGCTCGCGCCGCCCGGTCAGCAATTTATGGATGTACGCCTGATGACTGACATCAAAAACGAAATGGTCCTTCGGCGTATCGAAAACGACGTGCAGGGCCAGCGTCAGTTCCACCACGCCCAGGTTCGGGCCCAAATGACCGCCCGTCTTCGCCAGCACCGCGATCATGCGCTCGCGAATCTCCTGCGCCAACTGCTCCAGTTGGGGCAGGGTCAAATGTTTCACATCGGCGGGGGAACCGATCGTATCTAGAATATTGCTCATGTTATTCAAGAGAAGACCCCGACTTTCCGCATTCAATTAAGATGCGCAAGCGGTAGCCGAAGGGACTTATCAAATAGCAAGTATAGCGGAGATTGGCAGACTTCCTCTGTATTGAAGCCGACCTATTCGGCTGCAACCTGCTCGGCGGATGCGGTTTGCGCGCGCGTTCTACCATACCTGAAATGCCGCTTCAGCCGCAGAAAGCGAACTTCGTACAGGTTGTAGCTCAGATAGGCCACACCATAAATCACGATCACGTTCAGTACAAACTCAATCAGAATTGCAACCACTCGTGTATGCAGCCGCGGCGCCAGAAAATTTCGCAGACTCACTCCGAGCCAATCTCTAAGCCACATATCCAGCAAATGACCGACCAGGATGTGGATCACGTAAATTCCATAACTGTACTTGCCAAGGCTACGCAACCATCCCATGCTGAAGACGCGGTTCCATCTGGAATCCGGATCCAGCGACAGAAAGATAAGCGCCGCGAATGCAATCGCGCACATTGTGTAGCCAAAGGTCCCGATGAATTTTGCTGAGCTCAAGTAAATTCTCGGATGGGTCAGCGCATATCCGACCATTACGACGCCCGACCCCCAGAACCACACCGCGGCCCAGCGGCGCGACAGCGAGTGCTCTCCGCGCAAAACCAGCGCCAGACAGCCGCCGAACATCAGCGTGTCCATGCGGCAAAGCGTCCATTCATACACCAGGCCAACCTGGAAGGGCGTTTCATGGATGGAAAATCCAATGCGCAATGCCAATGCGCAAGCCGACAAAATCAGCGAAAGTCGAATCAATCGCTTGCGGTCCCGGATGAGAAATATCAGCAGTGGCCAGACCAGATAAAATTGTTCTTCCACCGCCAGCGACCAAAAATGATTTAAATCGATCAGGTCCGACGGATGAAAACCGTCCGTGGGAAACCAGATTCCAGTGTTCTGCATATAGCCCAGCAACACATATTGGCGCCCACCCCACACGCCATGCAGCACCGGAGTCAAAATCAGCAGCAGAAATAGAAAACCGTAATACAGCGGGAAAATGCGCAGGAAGCGCCGCATATAAAAATTGCGAAAGTAATGCGCGTCATGCAAAGTGTCGAACAGGATGCCGGTAATCAAAAATCCGGAAAGTACAAAAAACAGATCGACGCCCAGAAAACCCAGACTTCTCAACTGGCCGATGCTATCCAGCCAGCGATTGCCCGTGTCGTTGTTGAAGAGCATCAGATGAACGATCAGGACCAGCAGAATCGCCAATCCGCGCACGCCATCTAGCGCGGGCAAATGCGTCGAGGGGCCGCTGACAGGGGTGGATTGTCGTTGCGTCATGACAGAGATGTCGTTCCAGCAGTATAGAGCGGATTTTCTTGTCGCCAAACTGAACGGCGCGTTCTGTTCTGGTGCTCCACTTGATCTGTGGAACGTTTTTTCATCCATCGCAGCTTCAGTCGCCCGATTCGGCGGCAGGGAGATGTAGTCTATGGAAAATGAACCAGCGGGTCAGAATGCATTTGCACCCGCCTCATCTGTTTTGCCATCGCAGAGAAAATTTTTTTTCAAGGGGAAGGTTTCTATGAAGCGCTTTCTTCTAGCTGTCTTCGTCATCTTATACATGGCCGCATCCGCCCACGCACAGGCAAACAGCACGCTCGTCAATCCACTGTTGAAACAGCATCTTCAATCGCACCCCATCGTTGAAGATGAGTTGCAGCATTTCATGGTGAGATTGGTGCCTCCGCTGCAGTTGCCCACGACAACAAAGCAGTGGGACCAGGAAGCGACGCACATTCGGTCCCATGAACTCTCAGTGCTGTACCATGGCTGGCCGCAAGCGTGGATCGATTCCGCGCCAAAGTTCGAGCAGGTCGGCGTGATCCAGGGGAACGGCTATCGCATCGTCAAGCTGCGTTATGAAGTTGTTCCCGGCATGCTCTCTACCGCATTGCTGTATGAGCCAGACCAGATGTCCAGCAAAATGCCCGCCATTTTAAATGTGAACGGACACGGCCCAGGCGGCAAGGCGGTCGCCCATAAGCAAGCCCGCTGCATCAATTACGCTCGTCGCGGAATTCTCGCGCTCGATCTGGAGTGGTTTGCCTTTGGCGATCTGGACCAGCCTGGCAATGCGCACGCCAACATACGCCTGCTTGGTCTCGCCGGGTACACGGGAGCCGGCTTGTTCTACCTTGAAATGCGACGCGGACTGGATTACCTCTACAACGATCCCAACGTCGATCGCTCTCGCATTGGAGTCACCGGAGTGTCCGGAGGCGGTTGGCAAACCATTATGCTCAGTTCGCTCGATACCCGCATCGATCCCGCGGCTGCCGTGGCTGGGTTCAGTTCCCTTACCACCTCGATCGAGCACCCCGAATATTCCGGCGATGATCCGGAGCAGAACCCCAGCGATTTTCGCGTGGGCGTGGATTACGCGCAACTGACGGCCACGCGCGCGCCTCGGCCTACGTTGCTGATCTACAACTCAATGGACGATTGCTGTTTTCGCGCTGGTGTCGTAAAGCAGGGCGTCTATGTCGATATCAAACCCTTCTTCAATCTGTATGGCAAGCCGGACAATCTTCAATGGCATCTCAACCTGAATCCCGGCACGCACAACTACGGCCTGGACAATCGCGAGGCATCATACAAATTTTTCGACTCTGTATTTCGCATTGACGCATCGCCGGAAGAGTTTCCCGATACCGAAATGGAAATCGAGAGTGCGGAGGACCTCGCGATCGCTCTTCCCAAGGACAATCTCACCATCCTTTCGCTGGCGCAATCTCTGGCGAAGCCGATCCATCATGACGTTCCGGCGCAGCCCGGCACGGAATGGGCGGACTCGCAGCGAACCCTGTTGCGGAAGGTCGTGCGCTACGAACCGGTCACCGTCACCCATGCATGGGACATCGGCGCGACCCATGAGAAGGGCCTGGAAAGTCACGGCTATCGATTCGAATTCAGCAATGGACTCAGCGCGACCGGCGTGCTGTTTCGCTCCGTCACAGCGCCCGAGACCGCGTCGACAACCATTCTGATTTCAGATTCCGGGATGCCATCGACAATGGTGGACGTGGCCGACGACGTAGATCGCGGCCAGCGCGTCCTCGTGCTCGATCCATTGTTCTTCGGTGAAAGCACTCCCGGTACCGACCGGTCTGATACGGCGATGTTCGCTCAGTTGCTCACCGCTCTCGGTAAACGTCCGCTGGGGATGGAAGCCGCACAGGTAAACGCGATCGTCCTCTGGTTAAGCGAAGATCTCGACCATGGCTCGTCTACTCCGAATAATTTCCCGCGCCCACAACCCTCGGTGCCGCCGGTCGGCATCGTCACCACCGGGCCGCGATCGGAAATGGTCGCGCTGGTCGCCGCCGCAATTCGTCCAGAAATGTATTCCTCGCTGGAAAGCCGCGAATCCATCTCTAGCCTCTCGGCGATCTTCAACGCTCCCAAGACGTACCTCGAGGACCCAGAAATTATGTGTCTCGATCTCTATCGCGATTTCGACATCGACACGCTGTCCGCAACCGCCGCACCGGTAAAAGTAAACCTTTTGGCCACCGCGCCGAAACGCATCTTCTGGGAATGACTCCCGGAACTGGTGGACTGTCGCGGTGAAATTCATTGCTAGGGTTCTGCCGTGGCCAGAATGGATGCGGGTGAGGTTCGCGCAGCGAACCTGGGTCTTTTTGCTAACATTTTCCGCGCGACAATCCCTATGCCACCCGAACCACCGGAAAGCAGGTAAATGTCTCCCGATCGACTTTCCAATAAGGCATCAACTCGACGCCAGGATTGTGTTCGATCTGAAAATGCAGCGGCTGACCCGGCTTGGCGCTGATCCGGTCCAGTAGGTCGTTCGGATACTTGCCGCCCTTCACCAGCAGAACCGTGTCTTCTGGTCCAATCACGGCCATCAAAATCGGACCGTACAGCAACGCATATCTGGGAGCCTCAGCCGTCTGGCTCGCTCCGATATAGCGAGTGAGCCGAAATGCAATCGGCAGCGTGAACGCAATCGCATCGCTGTCCGACCAGACGCGATCGAGCACCGCATAGGTGCCCGGATTTCCGCTGGCTGCCAGCGAGCCGTTCACATAAATCGGCATATCCTTCGCCGCCCATGCAGGCACGCGAATGCGCACCTTCGCCGGCAGAGATTGCGCTGCGGAAACCTGCAACCTGACCTCCGGCTGGAATGGGAAATTCGTTGTCATTGTCCAGTGCGCGGTCTCGCCGGTGCGCGGCCATTCCAGCGTGGAAGGCTCGTACAAATTCACGTACATGCCATCGGGCGCGAGCGAATAAATATGCTCCGGCAGCGAGCCCAGCATCCGCGTTCCCTGCCCTTCGCAGCAGGTATTGTGATGCGTCGGCTCTTCTTTTTTACCCTCCAGAATTGTGTGGTAACGAATTCCATTCGTCCCGCCTTGGTTGGCAAGGATCACGTTGTAGATGGATTTTTCAATCTCCGCCACATATTTCTCATCATCCGGCTCGTGCTGATGAAATCTCTGGCTCAACAATATCCAGAAAGAACTGCCGCAGTTCTCGCCTAGCTTCTGATGCAGATAATTCGAGTCCGGAGGGTCCTTTTCGAATTCAATGATGGAAATACTGCCGCCGATCTGCTGCCAGTGATCGCGATAAAGATTCCATCCGCCAAGCACCGCATCGCGATATCGCGGATCGCCGGTCGCGGTGTACAGGTCGGCGTATGCCTCCAGATTGGTCAGCAGGTAGCAGTGCGGTCGATCGTAGGGATATTGCCAGACCGCTTCTTCCTGCATTCGCGCCAGATGTTCCAGCCAATAATTCTCCTGAAAATATCGCTGGATCACCTGCGCGTCCCTGGAGGCGCCCACCGGGCTGATGCACATGCGCGTATTCGCAATCATCCCCTGGCCGCCCTGGACAGCGCCGCGCAGCAACTTCGGCAGGTATTCGCATTGGTTGAACCAATCGTAGTTTCCCCGTAGCAATGCAAACGCTTTTGGATTGCCGCCATACCCGGCTTCCAGCAGTCCATGGGTCAACCACGCGCGCGTGTAGGCGCCGCGTTCGGAATAAAAAATCGTGTTCTCCGGATATGCCATGATGTAGCCGTTCGGCTGGCGGCATTGTTCGATGCCGTCCACAACGGCGTCCATCCGCCGATGAAGCTCGGGATCGTCGATCCAGCGAACGGTATTGCCCGCGCCCATTAAAAATCGCCCGGCGTTCGATCCTGCCAGGTCCTGCTCCCAGAATCTATCCGGCGTCGGCAGCCCCGGCGGATTCGGTTTCCCGGCGCGTTCGCGAAACTGGCGCAGCAGTTCGTCCACGGAATACGAGTTAAGCAAATAGGCAATGTTGTTTTCCATCGCCGTTTGGAAAATTCCGCCCTGCAGCGTCACCCCATTGCGCGGCACCTGGACCTTGTAGACAGCCGGTTTCCACTCGCTCGCCGGAATGACGTTCTCCGGATGGTCGGTGACAATTCCTTCGCCCTGCGGACGCAGCGGTCGCGTAATCTGCGCCAGCTCCGCCGGATTGCCATAGGTCTGGTCCGCGCTGGCGGGGCATTCGACGGCAATGTCCCGCTCACCTGAAATCACCGCGATTTTCGCAATTGTAAGGGTGTATTCACGGCTGTTCTTGAGCGAAGAGCCCAACAACTCCGATGTCTTCACCGGTCGCAATTCTGTCGCGGTCAAGCGCACATATCGCCCCTTCGCGCCAGCAGCGGAATAATGCGTAATATTTACTTTTGGGTCGGGAAAATCTGCGCGGGTGAAGTCCGCAATTGTTGTAGTGCGCGAAAACTCGGCATCGTCCGACGCTTCAATTTTGAACCGCAACGGAAATCCTTCGCCGCCGTAGTATTCATCCAGCAGCGGATACATCCGTTCACAGGCCGGGTATAGCTTCGCCGCATCGATAGCTTGGCTTCTGCCTAAGTCTATCTGTAGCCACGTAGTGATGTGCGGCGAAGTTGAAGGCTTGGAGCGATAAGCGCGATAGAAAGTCGCGGGCGTGGCTGCCATCTGCTCGCCGGCCGCGTAGCGATCCAGCGCGGGATGATGTTCCGGCGCGGCGAACAATACGGAAGGATCGAGAAACGACGCGGCCAACGCACCCGTGCCCGCATACACCGCCCCACCGAGAAATCTACGCCTGGTGATGCTCATTGCTCGTCCTCAATTTTATTTGCGCCTGGCAGGGGACTCCGGCACTACTCTTCGCCTTCGCGCAATTTCGCTAGGATTCCCAGGTCCTCAAGCGTCGTGGTGTCGCCCTTCACGTCGCCGGTTTCCGCCAGCTCGCGCAACAGCCGTCGCATAATTTTTCCCGAGCGCGTTTTCGGCAGGCTGTCCGTAAAACGAAGATCGTCCGGCCGGGCCAGCGCGCCAATTTCCTTCGCCACCCAGGCTCGCAATTCGTCCTTCAATTCAACTGAAGGCTTGTACTGCGACTCCAGCGTCACGAACGCGGCAATCGCCTGCCCCTTCAGCGCGTCCGGACGCCCCACCACCGCCGCTTCCGCCACCTTCGGATGCGCCACCAGCGCCGATTCAATCTCCATGGTGCCCAATCGATGACCCGATACATTGATGACGTCATCGACGCGGCCCATCAACCAGTAGTAGCCATCGGCATCGCAGCGCGCGCCATCGCCGGTGAAATACGCGCCGGGAATCGTCGACCAATATTGCTTCACATACCGGTCTGGATCGTTGTAAATCGTGCGCGCCATTCCCGGCCATGGCTTGCGGATGATCAGCAGTCCGCCATTGCCTTTCGATACCGGACTTCCGTCCTGCTTCACAACGTCCGGCACGATGCCGAAAAAGGGCTTGCTGGCCGAGCCGGGCTTGTTCGGCACCGCTCCTGGCACAGACGCAATCATGATGCCGCCGGTTTCCGTCTGCCACCACGTGTCCACAATCGGGCACCGGCCTTTGCCAATCACGGAGTAGTACCACATCCACGTCTCCGGGTTGATGGGCTCTCCCACGCTGCCCAGCAACCGAAGGCTCGTCAGTTTATGACGATTGGGAAATTCGTCGCCCCACTTGATGAATGCGCGAATCGCCGTCGGCGCGGTATAGAGAATGCTTACTTGATGGTCATCGATGATTTTCCAGAAGCGGTCATTCTCAGGAAAATTCGGCGCGCCTTCATACATCACGGAGGTGACGCCGTTCTGCAGAATTCCATAGACCACATAGGAGTGCCCGGTGACCCAACCGATATCCGCCGTACACCAGTAGATGTCGTCGTCCTTCAGATCGAAAATCAGTTTGCTGGTCAGGTAGGTATGTACGGCGTAGCCGCCGGTGGTGTGCACAATGCCTTTCGGCTTTCCTGTCGTGCCGGAGGTGTAAAGAATATAGAGCGGATGTTCGGCATCGAGCGGCTCGGCCGGACACTCCGCGCTGGCCCGTTCCATCCCCTCATGCCACCAGACATCCCGACCTTCGCGCATCGGAATCTTTGTCCCGGTCCTGCGCAGCACGATCGAGTTCCGCACCGAAGGACATTTTTCCAGCGCTTCATCCACCGTGACTTTCAGCGGAACCTGCTGGCCCCGACGCCACGACGCATCCTGCGTAACAACCAGCACCGACTGCGCATCGTTGATACGATCGACCAGGGCATGCGCGGCAAACCCGCCGAATATCACCGAATGTACCGCGCCAATCCTCGCACACGCGAGGAGCACGACGGCCAGCTCCGGCACCATGCCCATGTAGACGGCGACACAATCGCCCTTCCGCACGCCCAGCCCGCGCAGCACATTGGCGAAACGCTGCACCTGGTCCAGCAACTCCTGGAATGTAATTTTCCGGACTTCGCCCGATTCGCTTTCCCACAGGATCGCGATCTTGCCGCCGCGCCCGCGCTCTACCTGCAAGTCAAGGCAGTTGTACGCAAGGTTCATCTTTCCGCCAACGAACCACTTCGCCCACGGCTCATTCCATTCGAGCACTTTCGTCCATGGCTCGAACCAATGCAGCTCATTCGCGGCGGCCGCCCAGAATTCTTCCGGGTCATCGACTGAGCGGCGATAGAGCGTTTCGTAGTCCTCCAGTGTGCGGATGTGCGCCTTGGCGGCAAACTCCTCCGACGGGGGAATCACTCGCAGTTCATTCAGCAGCGACTGAAGGCTTGTATCGGTCTGGACTGTCTCATCTGGCATCGGCGGAAATTCAACTCCTTCAAGGTAGACGTTCTATTGGACGGATCGGCGCTACACGACCAGGCGTCACCTCCACTTATAGATGCGTGGGCGATGACTGGCAAGCCGGAGCTGGGCACTCATCGGTAGCTCGGGCCGCGCAAACTCAGCTCGCGGGCAATTGCTGTCGAATCTGCTGCAGTTCCCGCTGCACCTGCTCCAGCCGGCTAACAATGTCGCGATGTTGTTGCTGCGCCTCCGTCGGCGTCCGGCCTTCAATATAGAACGAGCCGTTCGGCTCCAGCACGCATCTCTTCACGCTCTCAAAGTTGTCGAAGCCCTGCCGATGAATCACTGTCAGCAGTTCGTTCTCAGTCAGAATCTCCTTTCGCAATGCCGTCCGGTCGACAACTCCTTCCGATACCAGCACCTGCTCTGTCCCCCCGACCCATCGGTCCACCTTCGGGGAACTATAGAGAAAGCGCACCACCAGCCAATTGATGGTCAGCAGCGACAATGCGCCCAGAATGCCGCCCGAGACCGAATTGTCGTTGCCAATCAGCGCGTTCTGCACCACGTTCGACAGGGAAAGCAGCACTACCAGATCGAATGGGTTCAGTTGAGCCAGTTCTCGCTTGCCAAAGATGCGCAGCAGAAAAATCAGGAAGAAATACACGATGATGGGCCGAAGAATCTTCTCCAGCACAGGAAGCTGCAGGTGAAACATGCTCTCGATCACGGCGGAAGGTTCCTTTCGGAATTGGAGTTCCCCTCTTTCATACACGTTTGAAGGGGTCTCATAAATAGATTTGCGGGTTCGTGCCCCATTTCAAACCGTCCTTCGTCTTGAGTGGGATTGAAAAGTCTGGCCAATAAAAACCCGGGCGCCCCATGCTCGCCCAGTGTCGGTGTCCCCGGCGGACGATTTGTGCCGGCTGGGGTAACTGAGCGGCTAGCGTGGGATAGCCAGCACGTCATCACCCTAATCGACTGGATCTTGAACGAATCTTCCGGATCGCCGCTCTCGAGAACGAGAAGCGAGTTCGCAGTTGGATACGCTGGCAGGCCTCGCCGATTTTTGTTCCTTCCGGCCCGGATTCTGGCATAATCGAATTGCTCTGGTGTCTCTGGCATTTTGGCGGAACGGCGACTGACTGCCGTTTGGTTTCAGAATGTTCAAGCGCCCCCATGAATGTAGTGCTCCGCGTCTTTTCGCCAACCAGGAACCGACGGCTGAACGAGCTTGTCGGCTTGATGTTGCTGGCCTGCGCCCTCCTCTTGCTTCTCGCTCTTGCCTCCTATACCCCGCTCGATCCTTCGCTCGATACCGCCGGCGGCTACCTGACGGGACGTCCTGCACACAATTGGGCCGGACTGCTTGGCGCGGGTCTAAGCGATCTTCTGCTTCAGGCGGAAGGCCTGTCCGCCTTCCTGCTGCCGCTTCTCATCGGCGCGTTGGGATGGGTTTGGCTGCGTTCCAGGGCCGCCGGTTCACCCGCTTCCAAGCTGATCGGCGGAATCCTTTGCCTGATTTTCGTCCCTGCTCTGCTGGGCTTGCTGCCCGGCCACATTATGTGGCTGCATACGATTCCGGTCGAGGGTCTAACCGGTCGCGCCATCGCGGATGTGCTAACGCATTACCTGAACTATCCCGGCGCGTGCGTTCTTTCGATTGCGCTCGTCGCCGCGGCGCTGTATCTCACCACTACCTTCAGC